>CAZKMS010000029.1:38494-43952 GCA_964553805.1 uncultured Verrucomicrobiaceae bacterium | reverse complement strand
CGACCTCAGCAGCCTGCGCCTGCTCGGCTCCGTCGGCGAGCCCATCAATCCGGAGGCGTGGATGTGGTACTATCACGTCATTGGCGGCAGCCGCTGCCCGATCGTCGACACCTGGTGGCAGACGGAAACGGGAGCCATCATGATTTCCCCGCTGCCCGGCGCCACCCCGACCAAACCCGGCACCGCCACCCTGCCGTTCTTCGGTGTCGATGCGGCGATCTTTGACGACGACGGCAAGGAAGTGAAGGGCACTGCTGGTGGCAAGCTGGTCATCCGCCAGCCTTGGCCCGCCATGCTGCGCAGCATTTACGGCGACAAAAAACGCTACAAGGACACGTACTGGAGCGCCTATAAGAACACGTACCTTGCCGGCGACGGTGCGCACCGCGACAAGGAGGGCAACTTCTGGATTGTCGGGCGCCTCGATGACGTGTTGAACGTCTCCGGCCACCGCCTCGGCACCGCGGAGGTCGAGAGTGCGCTGGTCTCGCATGAAGACGTCGCTGAAGCCGCCGTGGTTGGCCGCCCGGATGAAATCAAAGGGCAGGGCGTCGTCGCTTTCGTCACGCTCAAAGAGGGCCGCAAAAACTCCGATGCGCTCGCCAAGGAATTGCGTGAGCACGTTGGCAAAGTCATTGGCGCCATCGCCAAACCAGACGACATCCGCTTCACCGCCGCCCTGCCAAAAACCCGCAGCGGCAAGATCATGCGCCGCCTGCTGAAGGAAATCTGCTCCGGCGGCCAGGTGAAGGGCGACACCACGACGCTGGAGGACCTCAGCGTGCTGGCGCAACTCGCCGCCTCCGGCAAGGACGACTGACCGCTCCACCAGAAAGTCGATGCTCAGAGCGAGCGCGTGATGTGCAGCTGTGTTTGCGCGCCCATTTCAACAGGCCGCTGAAATGCGCAAGCCCAGCGAAGAGCTGAGAGCGCGCGTGCATCGCTCCATCCGCAGACAGCGAGACGCCCCAGCGCTTTTTCAGGCAAAGCAGGAGCGGGAGTGAGGGCTGAAGAGGAGCGCGCAACCTCTTTTCGCGAAGGGCGGGCGGCGTTCTCATCCTCATTTACGCCCAGGGGAGAAGGTGTGAACGCCTTTGAAGAGCAGGGGCGCGATTTGCATGACGCGGCGGAAGCAGCGGACTGAGCAGCCAGGAACGGGAAAGCGGCGCACACCAAGTCCTTCAAAGCACAAAAATATCCGGATAACCTCATTAATTATAAATTATCATTTTTAATATTGAATAATTAAAAAATTATAGAAATTGAGTTGCGAATATCCTGACGGCTGTCATTATTTCCATCACAAATGAGATTTATCTCAGAAACGTGACTGAAAACTGTGAAGACTATGAAAACGTTGCCGCTCTTCCCACTCCTCGCTTGTTCCGTTGTTTTTTCCCTTGGCAGCCTCGCGCCGGCACAAAGCGTGGACTTCCAGAGTTACAACGCGATCATCTTCAATGACCTGAGCACGACCTCAGATATTGAGGGCCGCACCTTTGTCGGCAACGACCTCACGAGCACGAACTCGGCAAACTTTGGCATCCACCTCCCCAACACCACCGCTTCTGATGATCGCGTGCTCGTGGTGGGTGGCGACATCGTCAATGGCAACCCGCTGAACCTGCAATACGGCAGCCTCTATGTCGGCGGGGACACCAACGGCCGCATCATCAACTACAACGGCGGTGGCACCACCGTCGCGGACAACGGCATCGCGAGCGATCTCGCGGAGATCCGGGATTACTCGATCAGCCAGTCTCTGTTTATGCAGGATTTGACGCCAAACAGCACGGTGGACCTGCCATCCGGTCAGCCGGGTCCGACGCGTTTCCTGGCTTCGTCTGGCGTGGATGGCCTTGCCGTCTTCAATGTCAACGCGGCGGACATCTTCTCCAATCCGAACGGCCAGCAGATCGAACTCATCCCGGATGTCGCCGTCAGCAGCGTCATCATCAATGTTAGCGGCTCATCGGTCAATTGGACCAGCGCCAACATGGTCAGCCTGTTCACGGACGACTACTGGCAGGGGCATGTCCTTTGGAACTTTCACGAGGCGACGAGCATCGATTTCGACGGCCGCAACTTTCACGGCGCTGTGCTGGCACCGTATGCCACGGTGACGACCTCGGCCAACATCGATGGCTTGGTGGTGGCCAACAATCTCATCACCACGGGCGAGGTGCACCTGCCCGCCGATGGCGGTGACCCCTACTACCCCCCGGACATTCCGCCGATCCCGGAACCCGGCACCGCGCTCTTCATTGCGGCGGCTGCCGGCTATCTGCTCATCATCCGCAATCGCCGGCTGGCAGTTTGAAGAAACTTGGCCAACCCCGCCAGGCAGTTGGAGGTGGCCTTTGCGCGGCGAGCCCGTTAGAGGGCGGTCTCGACCATGAAAAAGTGGGGTAATTTCTGCAAAAGACCAGCACGCGGCTCTGGGTGCGGCCAGCGCCGCTGAGCGTGAGCGCGGTGGCCTCGCTGGGCTGGCCTGCCTGAGCGAATCCCTGCTGCCCAACTGTGGCAGGTGAACATCGGACACGCTGGCCAATCTTTTCGGCGTCCTTGCCTCCTCGATGCTGGCGGTGGCGGCCTTTCCGTGTCAGCCATGGCGGCCGCGTTTGCCGCCGTCGGCACCTTCAGCCAGTCCGCGGACAACCTTCCCGTTATCACCGCCACTGACCTGTTGAGCGATGCTTTGGCGCCGGTCGCGCGTGACGGGTGGAGAATGCCATCTTGCAACTCAAGCAATGGCGCGGCATCTCCACCCGTTATGCCAAGAGGGCTTCCTCCTATTTGGCCGCCGTCCAAATTCGCTGCGCCATCCTGTGGGCTTCTATCTCGTGATGATGCTATCTAGACACCAGCTAAGTTCGAGATCGAGCCCAGCGGGCAGCGGTGTCACGGGGCCGGCGGGGGTTTCGAGCGGGGCTGACTGCGTCAGTGCCTTCTTGATCTGGAAGCGTTGTTGCGAGGCTGGGAAGCCGTAGAAAATTGGGCCGTTCAAGCAGAGGAATCGTTCAAAAAGCAGACGGCCTGGCGCGGAACCCAAATCGACTCCCGCTTCCTCAAAGCCCATCGCATAGAGCTGCGGGGCGCAGCCGCCGGTGAAGCAGCCGGCGGCGCAACCGCAGGCGGTCATTTTGGTGGTGTGCGGGGCGCTGTCGGTGCCGGCGAAAAATTTGTTTTGCCCGGTTTGCGTCACCGCTTCGCGCAAAGCGGCGCGATCGTCCTCAAATTTGACCACGGGCAGGCAGTAGAGGTGATATTTCAAGCCCTGGATCAGGTGTCCGAGAGTGAACAGCAAGTGTTGGGGTGTGATCGTCGCTCCAACTTGCTCCGGCGCGTTTGCCACAAACGACGCCGCCACACGTGTGGTGATGTGTTCACCGACGATGCGCAATTTCGGATGCGCCTCCAGCAGGCGCGGCATCTGCTCCTGATAGAAATGCGTTTCGGCATTCTGCCGCGCGTCCAGGTAGTCCGGGCCGCTCAGCGCGTGCTGCTCGCCGTGAATGCAGAGCACGATGCCGCGCTCCTCCATGGCCTTCAGCACCCCGCCTCCGATGAGATCGTCCATCGGCACGCCGTGCTCGGCGTTGGTGGTGCCGTGCGGCGGGTAATACTTGCAGGCGCGCAGCAAACCCGAGGCGGCGCCTTCATGAATCATGGCCGCCGTGGTCCGCCGCGTCAGGTAAAGCGGCACGATGAGCTGCTCAAAAGCGTCCGCCCCCGCTGCGAGTAGGTCCGCCGAATAACTCTCAATCGACCATCCCTCCAAGTCAGACGGGTCTGACACACGCGAGACCGGCGGCTGCGTGTTGGGCATCGCCAGCGCACCGGCGCAACCCATGTCCAAATGCGCCTGAATGTAGGCCGCCATCGCCGGTCCCTGGCGAAAGTGGGTGTGCAGGTCAAACCATTTGGGCAGCGTCAGAATCATGGCGGGTTGGTAACGCGAAGTCGCGGCAGCGGCAAGAAGGCAGCGCGGATGTTTTCCACGCGCTTCTTTGCTGCGGCAGATGACTGCTCTGACCGCTTGCGATTAAGCGAGATCGAAACGATCCAAATTCATGACCTTGTTCCAGGCGGCGACGAAGTCGGTGACGAATTTTTTCTCGCCGTCGGCGCTGCCATAAACTTCGGCGAGGGAACGCAGGATGGAGTTCGAGCCGAAGACGAGATCGGCGCGGGTGGCGGTCCATTTCAGCTCGCCGGTTTGGCGGTCGCGGCCTTCAAAGACATCACGCGCGGCGCTGAGCGGCGCCCAGGCGGTGCCCATGTCGAGCAGGTTGACGAAGAAGTCGTTGGTGAGCTGGCCGGGGCGTTTGGTGAAGACGCCGGCTTTGCTCTGGCCGGCGGTGATGTCGAGCACGCGCAGGCCGCCGATGAGGGCGGTGAGCTCCGGAGCGCCGAGGGTGAGGAGCTGCGCTTTGTCGATGAGCAGCGCTTCGGCGGGCACGGGGTAGGTGCTCTTGAGGTAGTTGCGAAAGCCGTCAGCGAGCGGCTCGAGGACGTGGAAGGATTCCGCGTCGGTCTGCTCGGCGGAGGCGTCCATGCGGCCGGGTGTGAAGGGCACCGGCACCTCGTGACCGGCGTTTTTGGCGGCGAGTTCGACGGCGGCGCAACCGCCGAGAACGATGAGATCGGCGAGCGAGACCTTCTTGCCGTTGGCGGCGGCAGCGTTGAACTCCGCCTGGATGGCTTCGAGCTTGGCCAGGACGCTGGCGAGCTGCGCGGGGTTGTTGACCGCCCAGTCTTTCTGCGGAGCGAGGCGGATGCGCGCGCCGTTGGCGCCGCCGCGCATGTCGGAGCCGCGATAAGTTGAAGCCGACGCCCAGGCGGTGGCGACGAGCTGCGGGATCGTCAGGCCCGAGCCGAGGATTTTGCCCTTCAGCACGGCGATGTCTTGCGCGTCGATCAGCGGGTGATCGACCGCCGGGATCGGGTCCTGCCAGATGAGGTCTTCGGCGGGGACTTCCGGCCCAAGGTAGCGCGATTTCGGCCCCATGTCGCGGTGCGTGAGCTTAAACCACGCGCGGGCGAAGGCGTCGGCGAACTTGTCGGGGTTCTCGAGGAAGCCGCGGGAGATTTTCTCGAAGCCCGGGTCCATGCGCAGCGTCAGATCGGTGGTGAGCATCGTCGGGATGAGCTTCTTCGAGGGATCGTGCGCGTGCGGAATGCGCGCCTCAGCGTGTTTGGCCTGCCACTGGTGCGCGCCGGCCGGGCTCTTCACCAGCTCCCACTCGTAGGCGAAGAGATTTTGGAAAAAGCCCATGCTCCATTGGGTCGGCGTCTGGGTCCAGGTGACTTCGAGGCCGCTGGTGATGGTGTCGCCGCCCTTGCCCGAACGGTAGCTGCTGTTCCAGCCGAGGCCCTGGTGCTCGAGGTCCTCCGCCTCCGGCTCCCGCCCGACATGGTCCGCCGGGCCGGCGCCGTGGGTCTTGCCAATGGTGTG
>CAZKMS010000029.1:0-38484 GCA_964553805.1 uncultured Verrucomicrobiaceae bacterium | reverse complement strand
CGAAGGTGTCGCGAATGTCCTGCGCTGCGGCGAGCGGGTCGGGGTTGCCGTCCGGGCCTTCGGGATTGACGTAGATCAGGCCCATCGTTGTTGCCCCGAGCGGATTTTCCAATTTGCGCTCCTCGGGAAGGCTGCGGTCTTCCTCCTTGCCGTGCTTGTCCGCGTCGGCCACCAGCGCCGCCTCGGTGGCGCCGGGTTCGCTCTTGCCGTAGCGCACGTCGGTGCCGAGCCAGGTCTTTTCGTTGCCCCAGTAAACATCCTGATCCGGCTCCCAGGTGTCCGGCCGGCCGCCCGCGAACCCGAAGGTCTTGAAGCCCATCGTCTCGAGCGCGACATTGCCGGCGAGGATCATCAGATCAGCCCAGGAAATTTTGTGGCCATGCTTCTGCTTGATCGGCCAGAGGAGCCGGCGCGCCTTGTCGAGGCTCACGTTGTCCGGCCAACTGTTCAGCGGAGCGAAACGCTGCTGGCCGCGCCCGCCGCCGCCGCGGCCGTCGCCCATGCGATACGTGCCCGCGCTGTGCCAGGCCATGCGGATGAAGAGCGGACCGTAGTGGCCGAAGTCGGCCGGCCACCAGTCCTGCTAATCGGTCATCAACGCCGCGAGATCCTTCTTCAGGCCGTCGTAGTCGAGTGTCTTGAATTCCTCCGCGTAGTTGAACTCCTCACCCATCGGATTGGCCTTCGGCGAATGCTGATGGAGCAGCTCGATCTTGAGGCGGTTCGGCCACCAGTCGGTGTTGGTGGTGCCGCCGCCGGAGGTCTGGCGGATGACAGCGCCGCTGCCGTGATTGAAGGGGCATTTGGCGGCGGGGGCGGATGGGGAATCGGATTCGGTGGGCATGATGTGGGCTGTTTTAGGGTTTTCAAGGGACGAGCCGGGCAGGCTCAAAAAGGATGCAGGCAGAGATGATTCGGCGACAGGCTCATCCTGCATACGAATAGCCTCCGCGTCCGCCGTGCCAAATTTTTTTTCCGCTGCGATTTCATGACGAGGAATTGGATGTCCGCTCACCTGACGCGTTTGGCAGCGGACTGCGTGCGCACATGCTCCATCAGCGCTTTGACGGACTTGCTTTGAAAACGGCCCGGGTTCCACATCATCGCCACAGTGCGCATCGGCTTGTCGCCGCTGAACGAACGGTACACACGCCGGTCGCTGGCATCAACCCGGCGGGCCATTTCGGGGACGATGGAGACGCCATGGTTCAAAGTCACGAGCTCCTGCACGGTCGCGAGCTGGCTCGTGCGTTCCACCGTCACTGGCTGCACCGATTTCTGCCGGCAGAAGGACGAGATGTTCTCAGACAGGCAGTGCGCCTCATTGAGCATGACAAAAGGAAACCCGTCCAAAGCGTCAATCGCGACGGTCTTTGGCTTGGTCAGTGTGTGGCCGACGGGCGCCACCAAAAACAGCTCCTCATCAAACAAGCGCTCGACCTCAAAATTCTTGGCGAGGATGGGCAAGGCGACGATCGCCAAATCGATCTCGCCATGGCTGCAGCGCTTGATGAGATTTTCAGTCGGCTCCTCCTGCACGATCACTGAAATCTCCGGATGTTTTTGGGCGAACCCGCTCAGCATGCCAGGCAGAAAATAAGGCGCGATGGTGGGAATGGCCCCGAGGCGAATGCGGCCGCGGCGGCTGGCCTCGGAGAGTTCGGAAAACGTGTCCTCCATGAGCCGCAAAATCTCCTTGGCGCGCTCAAGCAGCAGTTCGCCGAGGTCGGTCAGCACGACTTCGCGCGGCTTGCGCTCGAACAGCGGAACGCCGAGCTGGTCCTCGAGCTTCTGAATGGCGCGGCTCAAGGCGGGCTGGGACAGGTGAAGCTCATCCGCGGCGCGGGTGAAGTTTTTGGTCCGCGCCAGCGCGATGAATTGCTCGAGCAGATGAAGATTGAGTTCGCTGCGCATCTGGCATTCTAATCATGCGTTTAAGACATGGCAAGGATACAAACAATGCATTGGCTGCATTCTGAAGTTGCTGGCAGTGTCAGCACATCAGGCCCGCCCCATCATGTCCTGATGCCCGAAACTCAACCCTAGACATGCCCATGAACACACCCCAACGAAGAGCGTTGCTCGCCTCGCTCATGCTGACCCCGGCCATGCTGGTCTCAGCCCAGGAAAACGCAGCGCAGCCAAACCCGGCGGAAGACGCCAGCAAGTGCCCCGTCGTCGGCCAGCCTGCCGCCGCCAACCGGCACACCGTCGCCGCAGCGATGTCAAACGGCGACTGGTGGCCGAACCAGTTGAATCTGAAAATCCTCCACCAGAACTCGCCCAGGGGCAATCCAATGGGCGGAGCGTTCAACTACGCGGAGGAGTTTAAGAAGCTGGATCTCGAGGCCGTGAAGAACGAGCTGCGGGAATTGATGACCAGCTCGCAGGACTGGTGGCCGGCCGACTTCGGCCACTACGGCCCGCTCTTCATCCGCATGGCCTGGCACAGCGCCGGGACCTATCGTGTCAGTGATGGCCGCGGCGGCGCTGGTTACGGCACGCAGCGTTTCGCTCCGCTGAACAGTTGGCCGGACAATGCAAACCTCGACAAGGCGCGCCGCTTGATCTGGCCCATCAAACAGAAATACGGCAACAAAATCTCCTGGGCCGATTTGATGGTGCTCACCGGCAATGTGGCTCTTGAGTCCATGGGCTTCAAAACCTTTGGCTTTGCCGGCGGCCGGGAGGATGTCTGGGAACCGCAGGAGGACATTTACTGGGGGCCCGAAAGCGAGTGGCTTGGCGACAAGCGTTACAAGGGAGACAGGGAATTGGAGAACCCCCTCGCGGCGGTGCAGATGGGATTGATTTATGTCAACCCGGAAGGGCCAAACGGCAATCCCGATCCGCTCGCCGCGGCGCAGGACATTCGCGAGACGTTCGGCCGCATGGCCATGAACGACGAGGAGACTGTGGCGCTGATTGCGGGCGGCCACACCTTTGGCAAAGCGCATGGGGCTGCGAGCGCGCAGAATGTCGGCGCTGATCCCGAGGGTGCCTCCCTGGAAGAGCAAGGTTTGGGTTGGAAGAACAAACACGGCAAGGGCAACGCTGGCGACACCATCACCAGTGGATTGGAAGGCGCCTGGACCAGCGCGCCCAGTCGCTGGTCGCACATGTATCTCTCGAATTTGTATGCCTATGAGTGGGAGCTGACCAAAAGCCCTGCTGGCGCGCAGCAGTGGGTTCCCAAAGAGGGGGCGGGCGGAGGCACGGTGCCGGATGCTCACGATCCCAAGAAGAGCCATGCGCCGATCATGTTTACCACCGATCTGGCTCTGAAGATGGATCCGGTTTACGGCAAGATCTCGAAGCGCTTCTTTGAAAATCCGAAGGAGTTTGAGGAGGCGTTCGCGAAGGCTTGGTTCAAGCTCACCCACCGCGACATGGGTCCGGTCACCCGTTATCTTGGACCCGAAGTGCCGAAGGAGGTTCTGATCTGGCAGGACCCCGTGCCCGCGGTCGATCATGATCTCGTCAGTGAGCAAGACATCGCGGCATTGAAGGCGAAGATTCTCGGTTCCGGTCTCACCACGCCACAACTGGTTTCCACCGCCTGGGCCTCCGCCGCCACTTTCCGCGGCAGCGACAAGCGCGGCGGCGCCAACGGCGCCCGCATTCGTCTGGCGCCCCAGAAGGATTGGGAAGTCAACCAACCGGAGGAACTTGCCAAAGTGCTCGCGGCGCTCGGGAAAATTCAGCAGGAGTTCAACACCGCGCAGTCCGGCAAAAAGAAAGTCTCGCTCGCGGATCTAATCGTCCTGGGAGGCTGTGCGGCGGTTGAGGAAGCGGCGAAAAAGGCCGGTCATGACGTGACGGTTCCCTTTCAACCGGGACGCACGGATGCGACCCAGGAATGGACGGATGCCGAATCGTTTGCGGTGCTCGAACCCAAGCAGGATGGCTTCCGCAACTTCCTCGGTCATGAGCTGGATCGTCCTGCTCCAGAGACCTTGGCCGACCGCGCGCAATTGCTGACGCTCTCCGCTCCCGAGATGACGGTCCTCGTCGGCGGCATGCGTGTGCTCGACACCAATGTGGGGCACCCCGACCTCGGTGTGCTCACCAAAAACCGCGGCGCTCTCACGAACGATTTCTTCGTGAACCTGCTCGACATGAACACGGAGTGGAAGGTGTCGGACAAGTGCGAGCACTTCTATGAAGGCACTGACCGCGCCACAGGCGAGGCAAAGTGGACGGCTACTTCGGTGGATTTGGTCTTCGGCTCCAACTCGCAACTGCGCTCCATCGCTGAAGTCTATGCGAGCAGCGATGCCAGGGAAAAGTTCGTCAACGACTTCGTTGCCGCCTGGAGCAAGGTCATGAATCTGGATCGCTTCGATTTGGTGAACTGACCCGGAACGCAACAAGCAAACCCCCGGCCCCATCCTGGCGCTCAAGAAGCCGGGATGGGGTTTTTGTTTGAAATGAACGGTGATTCGAGACCTGTGGCGCATTGAGAATGGCGGCGGCTTTCTTGTGTTTTCCCGCCTGCGTTTGACGATGCCGCGCAACGAACGGTAGGTTGCCTGCATGGAGTCCCAACCCCTGCGCACGTCGATCATCGGCAGCTACCCGTTTCCAGGCTGGCTTGAGTTTGCCGCCGCTCATTTGGATGCCTTCGGCAGCGCGGACGTGGAGGAACTGCGCGAGGACGCTGCCACGGTTGCGATCAATGACCAATTGCTCGCGGGACTGGATGTCATTACTGACGGCGAGCAAACGCGGCTCGATTTCAACCTTTCGTTTTATGGTTTTTTGGATGGCATCGCGCTGGAAGCGGCAAGCCCGCGCCGCTTCGGTCCGCCTGCGCACGATCAGCGCGGCAAGCATGCCATCGTTGGTGAGCTGAGCGCTCCGCGCGGCCTCGGCGCGGTGGAGGAGCATGAGCGGCTGCGCCGCCTGGCGCCGTCCGGGCAGGCGCTGAAGGTTTCGGTGCCGGGTCCATTTACACTGAGCGGCCGTTTGCTGCCAAACGCGCGCTACCCGGACCGTCATGCGATCACTGAAGCGCTGCTGCCCTTGGTGCGTGATGAGATCGCGAATTTGGTGGCGGCGGGCGCGGAGGAAATTTGCATCGATGAGCCAAGCATGAGTTGCTACGGCCACAAAGAGGACACCGGCAGGCTGGTGGACATTTTCAATCGCACGGTCGAACCAGCGCGTGGCCGGGCCCGGCTTTGCACGCATCTTTGCTTCGGCAACTACAAAGGCCGCGCGGTCGGACTGCGCCGCTACGCGCCGTTGTTTCCGGCGTTCCTGGAGATGCACTGCGATGAGATGCACGTGGAGATGGCCAGCCGTGAATGTGCCGAGTTGGAGGTCATTGGGGAAATTGCCAAGCGCATGGATGTCGCGGTCGGCATCATCGACGTGAAGAGTTATCACATCGAAACGCCGGAGCAGGTGGCGGATGCGGTGCGGGCCTGCCTTCGTCACGCGCCGCCGGAGCGGCTGGTGTTTGCGCCCGATTGCGGCCTGAGCCAGACCGCGCGTTGGGCGGCCAGGCAGAAACTGGTGAACCTCGTTGCCGGCGTGCGACGGGTGCGGGAAGAGCTGGGCTTGGCTTCATGATCGAGCCCGTGCTGAAAGACGGGCCGCTGCTCGCGGACATGGCTGCGGCGCGAGCCGAGGCTTCGGAAACGTTGCATGCCTGGTGGCTGGGGCAGAGCGGTTTTTGGCTGGAATGCGCGGGGGAGAGTCTGCTGCTCGACCCGTATTTGTCCGACTCCTTGACAAAAAAGTATGCGTCCACTGACAAACCGCATGTCCGGATGACTTCGCGTTGTGTGGCGCCGGAGATGTTGAAAGGCGTCAAGCTTGTCACTGCCAGCCACCTGCACACGGACCACCTCGATGCGGAGACGCTGCGGCCGCTCGCGGAAGCCAACAACGGCATCGACTTGCTGCTGCCGCACCCCATCATTGAGGAGGCGCGAGCGCGGCTGGGTGATGCACCGGTGGCGTTGCAAGGCCTGGATGCGGGCGGGACGGTCAGTTCGCATGGCTGGCAAATCACGGGTGTGCCGGCGGCCCACAACGAGTTGAAGCGCGACGCGGCGGGTCGCTGCCACTATCTCGGCTTCTTGATCCGGCGCGCCGGCTTCACCGTTTACCACAGTGGCGACACGCTTTGGCACGAGGAGATGCAAGCGGCTTTGCAGGCGGCTGGCGGCATCGATTTGATGCTGCTGCCGATCAACGGCAACCGGCCGGAGCGCCGTGTTGCCGGCAATCTCAATGGGACCGAAGCCACGAAGTTGGCGAAAAGCTGCGGCGCGCGTCTGGTGGTGCCGTGCCACTACGAGATGTTTGAATTCAACACGGAAAGTCTTGACCTGTTCATCCGCTCCTGCGTCGAAATGGAGCAGGAGTTTCGCGTCTTGCGCTGCGGTGAGAGACTGACGTTGCCGCTTTGACTGAGCGCGACTCAATCCCCGCCATCGGGCAGGACATCGACGGCGACTTGCAGGGATTGCTCGCCGGCGCCGATGGTGACGCCGCGCAGCGGGCTGACATCAGCGAAGTCGCGCCCCCAGGCAAGGGTCACATGACGCTCGGTTGGCAGGAGATTGTTGGTGGGATCAAGATCGACCCAGCCGGTTTGCTCGCCGCAGAACACGGCCACCCAGGCGTGCGAGGCGTCGGCGCCGACGAGTTTTTCCTTGCCGGGCGGCGGCTCGGTTTCGAGGTAGCCGCTGACATAACGCGCCGGCAGTCCGAGCGAGCGCAAGCAGGCGATCATCACTTGGGCGAAGTCCTGGCAGACGCCGCGACGTTGTTTAAGCACCTGCGCCACCGGCGTGGCGATGTCCGTGGCGGCGGGGTCGAAAAGGAAGTCCTCGTAAATCCGGCGATTGAGATCACTGACAGCGTCGAGAACCGGGCGGTCAGGAGTGAAGGAGGCTCGCGCGTAGTCCGCGAACTCAGTGCCGACAGGGATTTGCGAGCTGGGGCAGGCAAGTTCGGAGGCCACCGCGGTGGGCGACCAAAGGGAGCTTTGGGAAGCGTCACGAATGGTTTCCCAGGCCGGCGTGGCGAGCGCGTCGATGGGAGCGGGTGCACGCACTTCGACGAGGCTGCGCGAGATGACTTCCAACTGCGCGTGCGCCCCTTCGATTTCAAAGTACAGGCTGGTGTTGCCGAAGTAATCCAACCGCGTGGCGCGCTCGACAGGTTCGGGGCGGATATGGACCTCGTGCCACGGGCACTCCTGGCCCGGCAATGCGCGCGGCGCCAGACGGGCGATGTAGTGGCAGACCGTGACCGGGCTTTCGTAGGTGTAGGTGGTGCGGTGGATGATGCGGTAGCGCATGGGGCAGGAAAGTCATCTCACGCGACGTGTGGCGTGGCTGAAGAAGTGCTCGGTGATGGCGTCGGAAAGCTTCTCGAGGCCGGCGTTCAGGGTGTCGCAAAGGGTGTCGAGATTGGCCGTCAACTGAGGGGTGTCCGCGGCCAGTTTGGAGAGCGGAAAAGCGATGAGGTGAGATTGCAATTCATCCATGATGGCACGCTCGGCGTCGTTGGTGGCGGAGGTTTTGTCCACCGGCAGATGCCGGGTGAGCTGAGCCAGTTCACGCAGTTGAAAGGCGGCGGAGCGGGGGTTGGTGTCCTCCAGCAGCAGCAGGCCAAGCAAGGGGGCGAGTGTCGGCCGCGCGAAATGAAAGCGCCGGTAGGTCATGGTGCTGTCGAAGATTTCCAGCAGCGGTGTCAGCACCGCGTCATCGCGCACGCTCAGGGGCGCGGCGGCTTTGATGAGCGTGAGCACGGAGGAGGCGCGCTCAATGCGGCGGCCGATTTCCAAGAAGCGCCAGCCGTGACCGCGAGTGACATTTTGCAGGTGCATGCCGCCGAACGCGGCAAGGTCGAGCACGAGGGTGTCGAGCATGTTCTGGGCGGTGGCGTGCACAAACGCACCGGCGGGGAGGCGTGCGTCGCGCTCAACACGATTGAGCAAACGCCAGGTGTCATCCGAAAGACGGTCGCGTGCGGCTGCGGCGTTGAAGCGGATGCGAACAATGAGATCGGGCAAACTGGCGGGCAGCCGCGGGTCGCGCATCAGCGCAGGCAGATGACTGGGCAGATCCGTGGCGTCTTCCGGCACCAAACTGGCAGCGCCGAACAGGGCTAAAATGGCGCGGATTTCCCGCGTCTGCAGGTCGGAGACCTCACCGCTGAGACGGTGCATGGCTGCGCGCAGCAGGCGGACCGTTTGTTCCAAACGCTCGGCATAACGCCCGAGCCAGAAAAGGTGATCGGCAGCGCGCGAAGGCACGCCGCTGGGCGGCCGCGCGGGGCGAATGACGGGCGCGGCGGCCTCCACCTTGACGATGGGCGCGGCGGCGGACGCGGCTTGCGGCGATACCACCCAGGTGTCTTTGCTGATGCCGCCGGAGCGCATGGTGACCACCCAGCGGTCCGCCGCGGCGCTGACACGCGTGAGCCCGCCCGGCATGAAGGTGTGCGCACCTCGTCCCGAAGCGACTCCGAGCACACGCCAGACCAGCGGCCGCGACTGGATGCGATTTTCGATGAAGACGGGTGTGGTCGAGAGGGACAGCATTTCCTGCGCGATCCAATCCTGCGGCGCCGCGCGCAAGCGGTCGAGCATTTTGGCGCGCTCCCCGCGGCTGAGCTGGGCGAGGAAAACCGGATCGCGAGCACCACGAGTGAAAGCGGGTTTGAGCACCCAGCGCTCAGGCTGGCCAAGCACGATTTGCAGCTCGCGCGGCTGGCCGCACCACCAAGTTGGCACGCAGGGCATGAGCAATTCCTCGCCGAGCAGCGCGCGGCAAATGCCGGGCAAAAAGGGATGCAGGGCGGGAGTCTCGATCAAACTGGAGCCGAGGCCGTTGGCGAGCGTCACGCTGCCCGTGCGCCAGGCTTCGGTGAGGCCGGGCACGCCGAGGTCGGTGTCGGTTTTTAACTCCAGCGGATCGGACTCGTGGTCATCAATATGGCGCAGCAGCACATCGACGCGCTTCAGGCCCTCCAGGGTCTTGAGCCAGAGCCGGCGGTCGCGCACGGTGAGGTCGGCACCCTCGGCGAGCGGGAAACCGAGATGACGCGCTTTGAAGGCGTGCTCGAAGTAGGTTTCATGGCGCGGACCAGGTGTCAGCATGATGATGCCGGCACCGCCGCGGCGGCCTTGCGGGCAGAGCGCGCGCATCGCCTCGCGCATGTGGTCAAAGTAGCTGGTCAACCGGCTGACATGCGAGGCATGAAATTCCTCCTGAAAGACCTGGCCGAGAATGGTGCGGTTTTCCAGCGTGTAGCCATGGGCGGAGGGGCTCTGCACGCGATCGGCCAGCACCGTCCACCGTCCGTCGCGGCCCCGCACCAAGTCGCTGCCGTAAATGAAAAGGAAACGCCCGCCCGGCGGATTGATGCCGCAAACGGGGCGCAGAAACCCTGCGTTGGCGTAAACCAGCCGCGGTGGCATCAGATTTTCCCGCAACAGACGCTGCGGGCCGTAGAGATCTTGAAGAATGAGTTCCAGCAGACGGGCGCGTTGGGACAGGCCGGCGCTGATGCTCTGAAACTCGCTGCTGCAGACCAGGAAGGGCAGCAGGTCGAGCGCCCAGGGGCGGCTGGTGCCGAGGGCATCCTCATAGACGTTGTAAGTGACGCCGTGATCGTAGAGCAGCCGCTGCACGCTTTCCGCGCGGCTGCGCAGGTCTTCGGCTGTGCATTGCTCCAAAAAGCCGGCAAAGGTTGACCAGTGCGGACGCACCGTGCCGTCGGGCAGCATCATTTCGTCAAACACGCCTGGAGCCGGCAGGTACGGCCCTTTGCGCGGTTGGGCGGCAGGGACAGGCGGCGGGGCGGGCATACGGAAAAAGGCAGGCGGCAAAAAACGGGTAGTGTATGAGGATATCAGGATCAATGCCAAGGCTGTTTTGGAATTTGCCGGGTTCTTTGCCTTTGGACAGATCGTATGCTCTCCATCTGGACAAATGCCGCGAAACAGGCTTTTTTAGAAAAACATGAATCTCATTGATCAAATCATCAGCGAGGGCGCACGGACGCTGACCTTGGAAGACTTGGACGCGTTGATGGTCGTGTTGCCGAAAATCCGCGACGAACTGGAGACGGAGGCCTCGCCGGAAGCCGCGATGCTGGACCAGTTTCGCTTTTTGCGCCATTTGGCGGAGGACGCGGCGGCGGGCTTGCGCCGGGAAGTGTCGCTGGTTGCCCTGGCGGAAGCGACCTTTGCGCTGCTTTACCTCACCAAGAACAACGATCTAATCCCCGACAACCTGCCGCACGAGGGCTGGATTGACGACAAGGCGATCTTCACGGCAGTGCTGAAGCGCAATGAAAGCACCTTGAAGGAACTGGCCATCTCGCGCGGCCACGACTGGGAAGTGCTGATCTCGGTGATCTGAGCAGTGGCTAGATGCGCGGCGTAACAGCGCGGGGCGAGTGTCGGCGACGGTGCAGGGGCAGGCGCAGCAGCCTGGCCACCCCGGTCCAACTGAACCACGCCAGTGCGTAGGCCACGGGCATCGCCAGCAGGCCGCCAATCAAACCGCCCAGGTACATCGACTGGGCGAAGCGCACCCCGCGCGCCACATCCGCGTTCTGAATGCGCTCAATGAGCGCGCCGGCTGGATCCCCAAACAAGACGAGCAGCCAGTCGCCAAACTGCTTTTCCACCAAGCCGATGGGAGCAAAGGTCACCGGATTGCTGAGCCAGGACAAGATGATCACCGTCGGGATGTTGACGCGAAAAAGGGCGGCGAGAATCACCCCCAGAGCGATTTGTCCCGGAATCAATTGAGCGGAAACAAAGACGCCGATCGCCGCGCCACCCGCAAAGGTGCCCTGGCAGGGACGCCAGACATGCTTGTCGAGAAAGTGCCGGGCGAACCAGCGCATGGCGCGGTTCGTCTTGAGCCGGCGCGGGTGCTTGAAATAGCGGTACGTGCGGAAAACGGCCCGTCGCAGATGCCAGCGTGTTTTTTCAAGCATGAGGAATGTTGGTGTCGCGGTGGGAAGAACTGCTCAATGCGTCCCGGCGCCACTGCCGAAATACACCCAGACCAGCAGGGCGCCGCCCAGCACCAAACGGTACCAGGCAAAACCGTTGAAAGTGTGACTTTGCACAAAACGAATCAACCAGCGCACCACCACAAAGGCCGAGATGGCTGAGACCACGGTTCCGAGCGCCACCATGCCCCAGTTTTCGCTGGCCAGTTCCCCATCCTTGAAGGCCGAAAGGATCTTGAAGGCGCCCGCGGCCAGCAGCGTCGGCACGCCGAGAAGGAAGGAAAATTCGGTGGCTGCAGGGCGCGCCATGCCAATGGCCATGGCAGCCAGAATGCTCGCGCCGGAACGTGAGGTTCCTGGAAACATCGCAGCCAAAACCTGCGCCAGACCGACAGCGACGACCACAGCCCAGGTGATCTCGACGCTGCCGGGATGGTTTTTGCGCCAAGCTTCGCAGGCAAAGATGACGAAGGCGCCGGCCAGCGTGGCCCAGGCCACGGGCGCCACTTCGTGAGGCAGCTCCAACCCCAGTTTTTTGATCATCAAGCCCCCCGCTGCGGTGATGCAAAACGCGGCGAACAGCTTGATGAGGTAATCGCGCGTGGCGGGACTGCTCAGGTTGGTGGCCAGCTCGCGCACCCGCTGGGAAAACACGGCCAGCACCGCGATCACGGCCCCGCTTTGGATCACCACGTCGAAGAGGTCGGTCTGCCTTGGCAGCCAGCCCAGGTTTTGGGGAATCAAGAGGTGGCCGGTGGAAGAGATGGGCAGGAACTCGGTGACGCCTTCAATGATGCCTAGCAGGACAATGGCAAGCCATTCGGGAAGTTCGGTCATAGCGCGGCGTGAGAGGGGTCCGCCAGCTATGCGGCGCAAACTGGTCAATGCAAGCGCTGGCTTGCGCAATGGCAGGCCCAATTCGTTTGCCGCCGGCAGCCGGCGCGTCATGCTGTGCCATGACTGCGGAAACCGCGCGGCTCGCCGCTCTGGACAAGCGCCACCTCTGGCATCCGTTTACCCCGATGCAGGACTGGTGCGCGCCGGATCATGAGCCGGTGCTGCTGGTGGAGGGAAGGGGCTGCGTGCTGCGTGACAGCGAGGGCCGCGAGTACCTCGACGGCAACAGTTCCATCTGGACCAATGTGCACGGCCACGGCCATCCGGCGATCACCGAAGCCATCGCCGCGCAGGCGCGGAAGGTGGCACACACTTCCTTTCTCGGTCTCGGTCATCCGTTGGCGGCGGATTTGGCGGCGGCACTGGTGGCGTTGTTTGACGAGGGACGTTCGAAACTGCAACGGGTGTTTTTTTCTGATGATGGCTCGACCGCGGTGGAGTGCGCATTGCGCATGGCGCTGCAATACTGGGCGCAAAACGGACGGCCGGAACGGGTGGAAGTGGCGGCCTTTGAGGGCGCGTATCACGGCGACACCCTGGGGGCTGCCAGCCTGGGCGGCATCCCGGTTTTTCGCGGCACCGCGGAGCGCGCGGGTTATCCGGTGCGGCGGCTGAACAGCATGGCGGATCTAGATCGTGTGAATCCAAACAAGCTAGCGGCCGTCGTGATTGAGCCTTTGATCCAGGGAGCGGCTGGCATGCGCTTGTGGCCGTCCGGTTTGCTGCGCGCGCTGGCGGACTGGTGTGCCCGGCACGATGTGTTCCTCATTCTGGATGAGGTGATGACCGGTTTTGGCCGCACCGGCACGATGTTTGCCTGCCAGCAAGAGGGGGTCACACCCGATTTCATTGCGCTGGCGAAGGGTCTGACTGGCGGTTGCCTGCCCTTGGCGGCGACGCTGACGACCGAGCGTGTGTTTGAGGGATTTCTCGGCGCGCCGGAAGAGGGGCGCACATTCTTTTATGGGCACAGTTACACCGCGAACGCCCTCGGCTGCGCGGCGGCCCTGGCCAGCTTGCAGGTGTTCCGCGACGAGCAGGTGCTGGAGCAATTGCCTGAGAAAATCGCCTGCCTGGCAGCGGAACTGCAGCGCTTTGAGAAACTGCCCTGGGTGGCGGAGACAAGGCAATGCGGTTTGATCGCTGGCATTGATCTGGTCGCGCAGAAAGAGCCGCGCACGGCCTTTCCGCGCGAGCGTTTCATGGGCGCGGCGGTCTGCCTGGCGGCGCGCCGGCATGGGCTGCTGACGCGGCCGGTGCTCGACACGCTGGTGTTGATGCCGCCGCTGGCTGCAACGGTGGAGGAGATTCAACGCATGGCCATGGCGTTGAGGGCGGCGGTGATGGATGTCTGCGCCTGAGCGCGCTCGTTTATTGGCGCTCCACGCGCGCGTAGAAGGCGCCGCAAAGGCTCGTGCCGCTGGCATCTTCGAACCAGGCGTGCAACTGCGTCCGGCCGGCCGGCAATTCCACCTCCAGTTCCGCTTCCCCGGCTCCCGGCGCGCAGGGAATTTGTTTGTCGAGACCGGCGATGGTGAGCCTGGCGGAACGGATGGGCAGCGCGTTGCCTGGAGGCTCGACATTGCCGTCAAGTGTGGTTTCGCTGTCGAAGGGCCAGCGGCGCAGCGTGATGGTGTAGCGCCCTGGCTGCTTCACCTCCACATTCCAGTGGCCGCCCTGCGGCCCGCCTGCGGCGTTGCGGATGTGATTCGAATTGTCGGCATAAATGTCCTGCCAATCCGAGCTGCTGAGTTCGACAGGATTCTCCGCCTCCGCACCGAGCGCGAGGGGAATGAAGTCGTGCAAGCGTGGCTCGATTCCGGCCCACCACTGCTCGTAATGAGCGCGCATTTTCGCGAGCACTTCGGGGTGCTGCTGCGCCAGGTCGCGCTCCTGCGCGCGATCCGCTGCGATGTCATAAAGCTCGCTGCCATGCACGAGGCGCCATTGGCTCCAAATCACGCAGCCATGCCATTTTTCGGGGTCATTGGGCGCGGCCATCGAGGCGCCGTACTGCACCACGAGCATGCGGTCCGGCAGCGCGGTGCCGTTCTGTATCAGCGCCGCGAGGCTGGCGCCATCACGCGTGGTGCCATCGTCTTTTGCTGAGCAGAGTTCGAGCAGCGTGGGCATCAAGTCCTGTGCTTGCACGGGTGCCGGGATGTCGCGTGCCTGCCAGCCGGCGGCGGGCCAGCGCAGGAAGCACGGCACCCGGTGCCCGCCATCGTAGTACTCCGTTTTGTGGCCGCGCAGCCCGGCGTTGTGAATCTTCACCCCGGCCGTGCCGCCGTTGTCCGTCATGAAGATGACAAGGGTGTCATCGCGCAGGCCGCTTTCGTTCAGAAAGGCTTCCATGCGTCCCATGTTTTCATCGATGTTGGCCAGCATGCCGAAAAAGCCGGCGGCGCGCTGCTGGCCGAACGGCTCCTTGTAGCATTCCGCGACGACGTGCGGCGAGTGCGCGGCGTGCAGCGGCAGGCAGCAAAAGAAGGGCTCATCCGCTTCCTTGCGCTCGTGCATCCAATGCATCGCCTCGTCGAAACAAAAATCGGTGATGTAACCTTTGAAGCGCGTCTCCTTTTCGCCACGATAGCAGCGGCCGTCGAACAACGTGTTGTTGAACTCCGGCGCGCTGGTGAAGCCCCAGCCCTTCACCCAGACGGCAGTTTGAAAGCCCTTTTCCATCGGCCGGTGCGGATGGCTGTCGCCCAGGTGCCATTTGCCAAAAAGTCCGGTGCGGTAGCCGGCTGCGGCGAGCCGCTCAGGCAGCGTCGAGATGCCCGGGCGCATGAAGGCGCGGCCGGCGGTGACGGAGCCAGCGCCGTTGCGCAACGCGTCCATGCCGCTCAAAATCTGCCCGCGTGTCGGCGTGCACATCGGCGCCACGTGGAAGTCCGTGAAGCGCACGCTCTCCGCGTGCAGCCGGTCGATATGCGGCGTCTTGAGAAAAGGATGACCGTGGCAGCCGAAGTCGCCGTAACCCGCGTCGTCCACCAGCACGAGCAGCACATTGGGCCGGGACGGCGCGGCGAAAAGTGGGGAAGTGGTCGCGACGGCTGCGAGCGCGGCAAAGAAGAGCATCCTGAGCAGTTGGGCTTTCATGGTTCGCGACCAAACGCGATCCTGGGTCGCGACCTTCGGATAAAGTCGCGTCGGCCGGTCAGTCCACGAGCTTTTTCTTGAGCCCGGCTGGCGGCGGTGGCGGCAGCAGGGCATCGTCTTCATCCTGCACCGGCGGTAAATTGGCGGCCCGAAACTTCTCCAAATCGGCGCCAGGAGCCAGCGCACGGGCTGGATCAGCAGGCGCGTCATCGATGATTTCCAACGGCCTCGGCGGATTTTTGTGCCGCTGCCACATCGCGTCGCCTGAGAGGTGGCTCAGGAAGCCGCCCAGCGCCATCGAGCCGAGCAAAAACACCGCTGTTTTCAACCACAGCGGGGTTTGGTCGCCCGCAGCTTGGAAGTGTGTCGGCAATGCGCCGCTGGAGGCGGGACGCCGCGCCCAATCGGGCTCGTCCGGCGGTGCGGGTTCGTCATCGCCACCCTGGAAAAGCAGCTCGGCGAAACCAGCCGTGGGTTTGTCTGGCTTTGGCGTGCTGACACCTTGCGTCAGAGCCGAGCCTGTGAGCGCGGCGGCGATGGCGCTCCCGGGAGTGATCACTTCGACGCCGCTGTCGTCTTCCACGTCTTCCGTTGGGCTTGCCAGTTTCGCGGAAGGTGATGGCACGATCTCGGTGATCACCTGTCCTTTGGCCGTGAAGCTCAAATTGGCAGCGCGCGGTTTCACCCGGTCACGCTGGTGCACGATGCGTGCAAACCGGGACAAAAACTCCGCTCGCGATCCTGGCCGGCCCTCGATGGTGCGGGCAATCTCCTCGTCGAGCATGCGCGAGACACTTTCGCGATCCCGCACCAGCGCGGGGTCTTCGGGCGCCAGCGGCGCCCCCACCGCGTGCTCAATGCCGAGCAGAAAACGCCCCACGGCCGCCAGCCAGCCGCCATGCCAGCGCGTCGGCACCTCAGCGGAGGTGGTGGCCCCGGGCGGCAGCAGCAAGCCGGGATCCGTGCCGCGGCCAGACATGCTGGCGAGACAAGGATGCGCGCGCAGCACCACAGAAAAAGAGGGCCAGTCGGTGAGCGGCGTCGCCAGCAGGCGCGAGGTGCGCGGCACGTCACGCGAACCGCTGATGAGCAGAAACAAATCCTCCAAACGCAGCTTTTGAGCCGGCAGACTGGCGCTGTCCAGGTCCGCCAGCGCGGAATCCAGGCCAGCCAGTACGAGATAAGCTTCGGTCACCTCCAGCGCGCCGCGTTCCCGCAGCAACTCCGCGAGGCTGACGCCTTCCACCGTTTCCTCTGCCAGGCAGGCCAGCCCGTCCGCCTCATGCACCAAGGCCAGCGTGACGAAATGCGGATGCTCGTTCCGGCGCGTGAGTTTTTGCACCTCGCGCGTGGTCTCCTGCACGCGGCGGCCGACCAGCCGCACCGGCGGCACCTGCTCCACCAGCACCGGCCTGGCCGCCTTCGTCAGGGTGCCGCGCATGGAGTAGGGATTGGTCATGTCCAGGCGCTGCGACTGGATGCGCACCCGGTTCGACATCACCCGCGCGACATCCTGATAACCGGCCAGCAGCGGCGCCAGCAGGGCGCGCGGTTTTTGCGGGGCCGGGATTTCCCCGGACAGATCCTCGGGAGCGAGCTTTTGCAGGCTGTTGCGCAAGTCCACCATCTGGCTCAACGCGGCGGGCCCGGCGGCTTGCAGGCAGCCGGCCAGCAACTCGGTAAAATCGGCGGCATTGAGCGGGTGATCCGGCAGCGTCGGGCTGCCGCCCGATTGCTCCAGCAGGAAGGCGCGCAGGAACTTGCCTTGTTTGTCGAAATTCGCGCGCAAGGCGCGGTTCTTGCCGTTCGTCCGCGCCGGCGCCAGCCGGAAATCCGCGGCGATGACCACCAGCGACTGCGCGCCCACCTGCACCACGCGCAGGCTGTTCAGCGGTTGCGCGGGCAGGTAGTCGCCGCGCGCGCAGACCGCCGCCGCGGCATCGAGCGCACGGCTGGCCAGCATCACCGCCAGCCAGCCTGGCAGCTCCTGCTGGCGACCGAGGTAGGCGCGCAACGGCTCGCCGTCCGCGGCGCTGGTGATGTAAAACGGATTGCCCTCGTCCTCGCCAAAGTCGGTCATCCGCGCCAGCAGCGGGTGGCCGTGGCCGCGCAGGCGGCGGCAGGCCTCTTCGAAGGCGGGGCGCTCCACCAGCGGATGCAGCAGCACGTGGCAGGCGGCAAACTCCAGCCGCACCGTGTCGAAAGCCAGCACCGTCACCTTGTCTGCCGAGCGCTCCAATTCCACGTTCGCGCCAGCCGCGTCCTGAACGATCAGGTAATGGCGGAACTGGTGCGGCTCGGACATCACAGGCACTGGGGAAACGGGGGAAAAAGTCAGAACGCCAGCATCCTTCAGTGCGGGGGCATTTCAACACGATTCCGAGCGGACAGCGATGCCCGCGTCTCCTTCACGGCCCGGCTTTCTCGCTGAAGGGATAATAATCACGCACGCGCAGGTTTTCATACTTCAGCGCCTCGAGATGCACCGTGCCCATGAACGGCCCGGGCGGCTCCACCAGCAGGATCGTTTTGGCGAAACCGTTGTCGTCAAAACCGCGCCGGAAATGCACGCGCGACTTGATGGCGAAGACCTGGAAACGCCCGATGTCCACCCCGTCCGCGCGGATGCTTTCGGGATCGACGAACTGCACGAGCTGCGGGCTGAGCATGAGCAGATTGTCCCGGCCGAAGCGCACCTGCGCCGCCCGCACCCGGCCGTTCTTGGCGGCTTTCACCCGGGCCAGCACGCCGCGCACGCGCACCGGCTTGCCGGCGGACTCATCCATGAATCCGCCCACCTCCATGTCAAAGGCATCGCCCGCTTTGGCGCCGGATTTCGCCAGCGCCGCCAGCGCGCGATCATCCCGCAGCGTGGCGATGACCACTCCGCCGAGGTCCTGCTCGATCACCTCGCGCAGCACCCAGGTGGCGTTGCCCGAGCGGTCGCTGTAATCCGCCAGCACCACCGGCTGGCTGCCTGCACTCAGCGCCGCCTTCGCCTGCCGCACCGCTTCATCCACGCGCAGGATCGGCGTCGCCGCGAACATCTCCGCGCGCAGCCGCCAGGCCGTGTCCGCCAGGTCATCCACCACCGTTTGCGCCAGCGCGGCGTCGCCGTTGGTGATGACCTGGAAGCACATGCCCGCGTCCGGTACATCCGCCCACGGGAAGCCATAGAAAAAATTGATGAACACATCCGGCTCGCGCGCCTCCCAGGTCAGGCAGCGCTGCACCAGCGTGCTCCAGGGGTGCTGGCCGGTCCATTGATAAACGGTGGCGCTCAGGATCGGCACTGTGCGCACCGCGTGCGCCGGCTGGTAATCACCGCGGATCGCGCGGATCATCATGCGCGCCGCGCGCTCCCCTTGCAGATGCGCGTCGTAGTGCGGGTAGTACTTGTACGTGAAGGCTAGGTCCGCGTGCTGCAAAAAGGCCTCGTCCTCGTTGCCGTGCGGATCGAAGGTGCCCGCGATCACCACCTTCCCGCCGACGGCCTCCCGCACCCGCCGCGCCAGCTCCGCCTCCGGCCGCGCGATGCCGCGCACCGCCATCGCGCCGTGCAGCGCCAGATACACGCCATCAAAGGGACCCTGCGCTTTGACCTCCGCGATCATGCGGCCCACGAAGTGCTCGTAGGCCTCCCGCGTCACCCAGCCCGAGCCTGTGCCCGTCTCCGGCATGCCGGGCGACTCGATGCCCACCAGCTCCGCCCCATGCTCGCGCGCCACCTTCACGAAGCCGCCCATGTCTCCCTTTCGTTGCGTCTTCAGCAGCGCTTCCCCCGCCGCTGGTGATCCTGGATAAATGAAGTCCTCCCGCGTCGTCTCGTTCGGCAGAAACGTCACCGTCTCGTGGCGCAGTTGCATCACCGCGATGCGCGGCGAGTCCGCGGCGGTCAGGGCGGAGGTGAGGAGGAGGAAAAGAAGCGTTCTCATGATGGCAAAGAAGAAAACCGGATCAGCGGCCCGTTTTTTGGTACTCGCGGATCGCCGCCCGCGCCAGCACCTCCGTCGCGTTCACCACCGGCACGCGCGCGCGCTTGCTGTCGAAGGCCAGCGGGATTTCCGTGCAGCCCAGCACCAGCACATCCGCCCCGCGTGTCGCCAGACCGTCGCCCGCGCTTCCCAGCAGGCGCGCCTGCTCCGTCTTCGATCCCCCCGCCTTGATGCTGTACACCGCGTCCATCACGCAGCACTGCTGCACTTCTCCCGGCGGCAGGATCACCTTCAGCCCGCGCTTCTCAAACGCCTGCTCATAGAGCCGGCTTTGTACCGTGCCGTTCGAAGCCAGCAGACCCACCGTGCGCGCCTTCGGATGCTCCCGCACCACCGTGTCCGCCGTCTCCTCGATCATGTTCAGCACCGGAATGCGCACCGCCTTCTGCATGTCCGCGTGATAATAATGCACCGTGTTGCACGGGATCGCGATGAACGACGCCCCGCCGCGCTCCAGCCGCCGCACCGCCTCCACGAGATAGGGCACGATCTCCCGGCTGCCCGACTTGATGCAGGCGCTGCGATCCGGCACCTGCGGGCGGCTGTAGATCAGTGTCGGCAAATGATCCTGGTCCTCCTTCGCCGGCGTCAACCGCACGATCTCCGCGTAGAGATTCGCCGTCGCCTCCGGCCCCATGCCGCCGAAGATGCCCACCATCCGCTCCGGCGCCACCGCGCGCGAGCCATCGAAGTGACCGCAGCTCGCCAGCAGCATCAGCAGCGGCAGCAAAACAAAAAGACGCGACAAGGGCGACGGCAGCGGGAGAGGCAGGTTCATGGTGTAGCCGAATGGATTGGCAAAAGACAATAGCTGCCAGTGACCGCAATCTTTCTTTGCCCCCGTGCGCCACCGCCTCTTGCCGCTACTTTTCTGCAAGGCCGCCCCCGCCGCCGCGTTCACCAGCGACGATGATCCGACCTCTCGCCCGCTCCCTTTTTGCCGCCCTCGCGCTGGCCGCCGCCAGCCCGGCTGCCGACCGCCCCAACATCGTCTTCATCTTCTGCGACGACCTCGCCTCCCAGGCCATCAGCGCCTACAACCACCCGCTGAAGCTCCTCGATACGCCAAACATGGACCGCATCGCGAAAGAAGGCATGCGCTTCGACCGCTGCCTCGTGCCCAACTCCATCTGCGGCCCCAGCCGCGCCGTCGTCCAGACCGGCAAATACAACCACCTCAACGGCTTCTACCACAACAGCTCCCGCTTCGACGGCGACCAGCCCACCATGCCCAAGATGCTCAAGGCCGCGGGCTACCAGACCGCTGTCATCGGCAAATGGCACCTCATCAGCGATCCCCAGGGTTACGACCACTGGCACATCCTGCCCGGCCAGGGCGCCTACTACAACCCGCCCATGATCCGCGACGGCCAGCAGGTCAAGCACGAGGGCTACACCACCGACCTCATCGGCGACTTCTCCGTCGAGTGGCTCAAAAACCGCGACAAAACCAAGCCCTTCCTCCTCATGTGCCAGCACAAGGCCCCCCACCGCGAATGGTCCCCCTCCCTCCGCCACCTCGGCTGGTCCGGCGACCGCGTCTTCCCCGAGCCCGACACTCTCTTCGACGACTACTCCGGTCGCGGCCGCGCCGAAAAAGAGCAGGACATGACCCTCGAAAAAACCTTCACCCTCCTCGACGCCAAGCTCACCCCCCCGCCCAGCCTCAACGAAGAGCAGCTCAAAGCCTGGAACGCCTACTACGAGCCCCTCAACGAAAAATTCCGCCAAGCCAGCCCCACCGGCAAAGACCTCGTCAAATGGCGTTACCAGCGCTACATGCACGACTACCTCGGCACCGTCAAAGCCGTCGATGAAAACGTCGGCAAAGTCCTCGACTTCCTCGACGCCGAAGGCCTCACCGAAAACACCCTCGTCGTCCTCTCCTCCGACCAGGGCTTCTACCTCGGCGAACACGGCTGGTTCGACAAACGCTGGATTTATGAGGAATCCCTCAGCACCCCGCTGCTCGCCCGCTGGCCCGGCGTCGCCAAAGCCGGCAGCACCAGCAAAGCCATCGTCTCTGTGCTCGACTTCCCCGAGACCTTCCTCGAAGCCGCCGGCCTCCCCGTTCCCGGCGACATGCAGGGCCGCAGCCTGTTCCCCCTGCTCAAAGGCGAAACCCCCGCTGGCTGGCGCACCTCCTTCTACTACCACTACTACGAGTTCCCCGGCCCCCACAGCGTGCGCAAGCACTACGGCGTCGTCACCGACCGCTACAAGCTCTTCCACTTCTACGAGCCCGACGTCAACTACTGGACCCTCATCGACCGTGAAACAGACCCGCAGGAGATGACCGACGTTTACAAAGACCCCGCCTACGCCGCCACCATTCAAGAACTGCACACCGAGCTCGACCGCCTCCGCGCCGAATTGAAAGTCCCCGCCGAAGACCCCCCCGAAGCCACCCCCGGCCGCGGCGGCAACAACGCCGGCAAAGGCAAGGGCAAAGGCAAGGGCGGCAAAGCCAAAGCGAAGGCCAACTGACCACCCACCCTGCCTCCGCGTCTTTTTTTGAGACAGGATGGACAGGATTTCAAAGGGATTCACAGGATTTCCATGAAGAGCGCGGCGGACACTTTTGTCCGCCTCCCCATGGGGGCAAAGCCGCGAAGATAAGGGAAAGCGGCTGAGCCAGCATCAGATCAAACTTGCCATGCCGCCCCGTCCTGACAAAATCGCCCCTGTCATGACAGAGGCCGCCACGGACACCACCCAGCGCTTCGAAATGCTGCGCTGGCCGCGCATCATACCGGGATTCTCAAAATGGCTCGCTTGGGCCTGGTGGATTTGGCTGGCCGCGCTGGTTGTGAACGCATTCAGGGAACCTTGGGGTTGGTATCAAACCGGATGGGCCGCACTGCTAATCCTGGGCGGTCTGGAATACCTCCGCACCCTCCGTCAGCCCACAAAATACCTCGAGATCACCAAAGACACTGTGCAAGCCCCGACCGACTGGAAAAGCCGCGTCAACATCTCGCGGCAACAGCTCGAAGAAATCTCCCCCACAGCGCAAGGCCTCATCATCGCCTGGAAGCGCAACGGCGTGTCCTGGTACACCGAAGTCCCCGAATCCTGGTTCAGCCCCGAAGTCTGGCCCCAAGCCCGCACCGCCCTGTTAGCCTGGGGACACGGATGCATGCGCACTCGCCAGAATGTGGTGGCCTGAAATGAAAAAGATCGCATCAGACAACCCGCCTCCAATGCACCGTCTAGCCCAGCTCCTGGTGGTCATTGCCGCGATGGTGATCGCTGCTTGGAGTTTACATGTCGGCAGCATGGCTGTGGATCTCGCACTGGATTACCCGAGGCGGCTGGCTGGGGAGAGCCCTGAATACCCTGCTCGTGGCACCCTCGCTTATTATTGGAATTGCGTCCGTGCAGTGGCGGGCAACTTGACTCTGTTCCTTCCCTGGTTCGCGCCACTTTGGGGAACCACGATGCTGGCTGTTGTGCGATGTTTTAAGTCGAGTTCCAACGGCCGGCGCACCTCCAGCCGGATTGGACTGATTGCCGTCCTGCTGGTTCTGGTCTTGTACGCGGCGGCTTGGGCCGCCCATGGCATGAGCTTAATGCGAGCCCCTTCCTTTCTCTTGCCAGCCATCCCGGCTGTCATTCTGCTGTTTCTCCCACGCTGGTGGCCGCACGCACTTTTCATGATTTCCGCCTGGGAGGCATACCTGCTAATTGGCCGCGAAAATTTTACAGCATGGTCATTTGGAAGTTTGCATGACGCTGCATGGGTCGCATTTGTTGTCTCCGTTTTTTATGTCCACGCCAGCCTCGCTTTCCAACATTGGCGCGCCAGTAGCCGAAATCCCGCACTGATTCCAGAAATCTGATTGGCTGATCTGTAAGTGAGTTCTTTTTGGTGGAACGCAGATTGCAGCACTGCCACCGGCCTTCCTGGGGTCGAAAAATCACCTCGAACGGACCGGTCGTGGCCTACGAAGCGCTTTTTCGTCGGTTGCCGGGGACCGAAGCGGCATGCCAAACCCCGTCCCGGCGTTGTTTGATTGATTGCCCTTCTTCCCCGCCCGCTGGCGTAGAATGATTGCGGCCGGAGGCACTGACTTCGGGTTTGCATGGCAAAAATCATGAAAGGATTTCTCCCAAAACTTCTAATTGTCGGGCTTCTCTTTTTTGGTGGCCAGCATTTTGGGGCAGTCATCAAGTCGGGTTCGGCTAAAATGCAAAGGGTGCGCGATCAGATCACACCGGGAATGGCTGTCACCGAACTCGAGAATGCTCTGGGCGAGCCACGGCAGGTCGTGCGTGGTGGAGATCACCTCAGTTTTGCCAACCGCAGTTTCCAGCTTCCCAAACTGGATCAGGACAGCGTCATCCACGTTTATTGCAAGGAAGGCATCCCTTACTTCAACGTGTATGTCATCATCGACGAGCCTGCAGCCAAGGTCAGGCAGGTTGAAATCGAGAACCTGTGGTGGTGAAGGCTGGCTTGCTTTGCGCGGTCCGTTGATCTGGGAGGCTCAAAACAACTCCGCGGCCTCGCTTTTTTTCAACTGGGCGTCGAGGGCGCGGCGGTAGGGGCTGGGCATGGGGGTGGCGGAAAGGTCGCTGAGCGGGATCCATTGGCAGTCGGGCGGTGGTGTTTGCTTGATGCCCGGCGGTGGCTGGTGCAGCCAGAGGGTGACGCGGTAGCGGGTGATGCCGTAGCGGGATTTGGCGAGCACGGGCGGCGGCGGCAGGGCGTCGTCCGGCAGGGCGGGGAGTTTCCACAGGCCGGTGCGGCGGCCGCCGGTCTCGCGCTGCAGCAGGATGCCGCGCTCGCTTTGCACAAAGAAGACGCGCTCGGTGACGTCGGTGAGGGCGACGCGATTTTGTTTGACCGGCAGGGCGGCGGGGTCGGTGGCGCGGCAAAGGGGGCGCACGGGGCAATCGGTGCAGGCGGGTTTGCCGCTGCGGCAGAGGGTCTGGCCGAGCTCCATGAGGGCGGAGTTGAGGGCGCGCGGGTCGGCGGCGGCGTGGACGAGGTCGCGGGCGCGCTGCCAGAGGCGGTCGCTGCCGGGTTTGCTGTCGATGGGGGTGGCGTCGTCAAACAGGCGGGACAGGACGCGGGCGACGTTGCCATCGACGATGGGCTCGGGCAGGCCGAAGGCGAAGCTGGCCAGCGCCCCGGCGGTGTAGGGGCCGATGCCGGGCAGGGCGCGGATGGCGGCGGGATCGGCCGGCAAGACGCCGCCATGCTGGGTGACGACGACTTGCGCGAGCTTCTGCAGGTTGCGCGCGCGCCGGTAGTAGCCAAGGCCCTCCCAGGCGCTGAGGATGGCGTTTTCCGAGGCGGCGGCGAGGGTCGCGAAGTCGGGGAAGCGCGCCAGCCAGTTGGTGTAGTAGCCGCGCGCCAGCACGGTGGCGATCTGCGTCTGCTGTAGCATCACCTCGGAGACCAGGATGGCATACGGATCGCGCGTGCGTCGCCAGGGGTAGTCCCGGCCCTGCGCGGCAAACCAGGCCTCGAGGGCGGCTGCGAGGGCGCGGGGGTTTTGCTCGGGGGCCATTGGGTGAAAGCGGGGCTTGCCAGTCAGGGCATTTGGTGGCTTGACTCGGCTGCCATGTCAAACCCGACCACCTACACCAAGCCGCTGACCGCGGCGCAGGCGGAGACGCTGCGCGGGCTGCTGGAGGCGCGGGGCTGGCGCTTCGAGGCCAAGCCGTACTGTCTCTTTGCCGCCGCCAAACCGGGTGTCAATGTGGCGGTGTATGAGAAGGGGCCGAAGATCGTGGTGCAGGGCAAGGAGACGGGGGACTTTGTGGCCTTTTTGCTGGAGCCGGAGGTGCTGGGCGCGGCGGAGCTGGGTTACGAGGAGGCGCTGCACCCGGAGTGGTATGAGCCGCACCTGGGCGTGGATGAAAGCGGCAAGGGGGACTTTTTCGGGCCGCTGGTGATTGCCGGGGTCTATGTCGATCCGCAAGTGGCGCGCGCGCTCAGTGCCGCCGGCGTGATGGACAGCAAGCGGATCGGCACGGATGCGCGCATCGAGGCGCTGGCGAAGGTGATCCGCGAGACACCCGGCTTGCGGCAGGAGGTGATCCTGATTCAGCCGCGGCGCTACAACGAGCTGTATGAGAAGTTTGGCAACCTCAACAAGCTGCTGGCCTGGGGTCACGCCAGGGTGATCGAAAACCTGCTGGAGCAGGTGCCGGGCTGCCCGCGCGCGGTGTCGGACCAGTTTGCCAATCCGGCGGTGCTGCGGCGTGCCCTGCAGGAGCGCGGGCGGGGCATCGAGCTGGTGCAGCGGACGAAGGCGGAGAGCGACCCCGCCGTGGCGGCGGCTTCCATCCTGGCACGGGAGGGTTTTGTGCGCTGGCTGCGCGCCAACTCGGAGCGCTGGGGAGTGCCGCTGGGGAAGGGAGTCTCCGCCCAGGTCAAGGCGTCCGCGTCACAATTCGTTGAGCGTCACGGGCGTTCGCTGCTGGGGGAGGTGGTGAAGCTGCATTTCAGGACCGCTTCGGAAATCAGCTAATCTCGTCAAGCCTTCAGGCTAGCGTTGCCACCCGCGGCAATTCTTAATTTTGTTCGAAGCATTGCATAAGAAAGCATTTGCCATGAACGTTAACTGAAGTATTCGAGAAGAGATGGCAACGGTTACGAAACGACACATAATAGTCAGGCTGAGCGATCGCTTGGGGATCACTCAGCAGCAGGCTTCCGAGATGGTGGAGGCCTTCCTGAAAACGGTGGAAGATGCAATCACCGCCGGTGACGAGGTGACTTTCCGCACCTTCGGCTCGTTCGCGCTGAAAGTGACCAAAAGCAAGATCGGCCGCAATCCGGCCCAGCCGGATGTGGCGGTCCAGATTCCGTCGCGTTGTGTGGTGCGTTTCAAGCCCAGCCGCGAGCTCAAGGAGCGGGTGGCCAGTCTGCCGGTGGAGCGGGTGCAGACGGCCAAAAAGCGCCGTGGGCGTCCGGCCCGTCAGGGCGCGGAGAGCGAGGGTTGATTTGCCGCCAGGCGGGGCTAAGCTCCCGCATGAAAAGCCAGGTTCTTCTACGCGCGCTTGTCCTCGTTGTGACCGGGCTTGGCTTGGCGGCGGGTGTGCTCGTGCTCTTGCTGCGAAACGAGGCGTCCCGTGAGGTGACGCTGCAGGCTGCGGCGAATTTCTTTGGCTTCGTCACCACGCCCTTCGTGCTCGAAGCCACTTTGGCTTTGTTCGGCCTGGTTGCGGTGATGACCTACAATCAGTGGCGTCTGAGCAAGGAGGGTGACGGCTGGGTCGTGCTGCCCGAGGACAAAAAAGAAGATGAATGACGGTGGGTTCCCGCTTGCGCGGTTTGGTGGAATCTGGCATTCCTTGGCGCGTGCAGCAGCAAGCGGAAAAAAGCGAGGTCATCATTCTCGGCGGAGGCCCGGCAGGATCTTCGGCCGCCATCAAGCTGGCAGCCGCGGGCCGCCGGGTGACGCTTCTGGAGAAGGCACGTTTTCCCCGCTTCCACATTGGCGAGTCGCTGCTGCCCTACAACATGGCCTTGTTCGAGGAGCTGGGTGTGCACGATCTCATTGCCAGCAGTGGTTTTCCAGTGAAGCGCGCCGCGCAGTTCTGGAGCGGCTCTGGTCGTCCGGGCGCCCGCTTGGAGTTTGCCAAAGGCACGTTCACCGAGTACAAGCACGCTTATCAGGTGGAGCGTTCGGTGTTTGACGAAGGGCTGCTGCGCACCGCCGCCCAACGTGGAGCCGATGTGCGTGAAGGCTGGACCTGCGTGAAGCACGAGATTGACGAAGGCGGGGTGAAAGTGACCTGCCGGGACGAAGGCGGAGCGGTTCACGAACTGCGCGCGGATTTTCTCATCGATGCCACGGGCATGCAGGCAGTAACGGCGCGTGCGGCGGGTTTGCGCCGCGAGAGGCCGGGGCATCGCAAGGTGGCGTTGTTCGGTCATTTCGAGGGGGTGGACATGCCGAAAGGCGAAGAGCTGGGGGACATCGTGCTGCTGATCCGCGACTCGGCCTGGGTTTGGCTGATCCCAATCGATGAGCAGCGCACCAGTGTGGGTTTGGTGATGAGCCGGACGGAGTTTGATGGTGGCCGCGGTGATCAGGAGCGGCTCTGGCGGCGCATCGTTGATGAAACGCCGGAGCTGGCGAGGCGGCTTGCCGGCGCTTCGAGGCTGGGGTCTTTGCGGGTGGAGGCGGACTATTCGTTCTCGGTGGAGCGCCTTGTCGAACCAAGGTTGATGCGCGTGGGGGATGCCGCCGGTTTCCTCGATCCGGTGTTTTCCTCCGGTGTCATGCTGGCGATGGAAAGCGGCCGGGACGCGGCGCTCGTGGTGGACGCGGCTTTGAAGCAAGGGCAAACGCTGACTCCCGCCATGCGCGACTACGAACAGGGGGTGCAGGATCATCTGGCCTTGTTCTGGCGTTTTGTGGAGGCTTTTTACACGCGGTCGTTCATTGAGCTGTTTTTGCAGCCGCACAATCGCATGAACATGATGTCGGCCATCAACGCCGTGCTCGCGGGCCGTGCCAGGCTGCCCTGGGCGGCGCGCTGGCGGTTGGAGGTCTTTTTTCTGCTGGTCAAACTGCAGCGCTGGGTGCCCATCGTGCCGCGCCTGCTCTGGCGCGATGGAGCTTCGCCGGAGCGCCTTTCTCGCGAGGGCGCGGTCGCGGACCAGGCGGCGTGAGGCGGCCTGGAGGATCGCCTGATCCTGCTGGCTCCATTCACCAGTTTGATGGAGCGACGGTCGTCACAATGACCTGTTCGGGCGGATGGGAGCAGATCTCCGCGCGGCGATGAACGCGCCTTGAAATCGGCTCGGAATCAAAGCGGCAGCGGCGCGCTTTCGCCGATGACTTTGACCTCCGTTTCAAGCTGCACGCCGCGCTGTTGCAGGGCCTGCTCTTGAATCTGCGCGATCAACTCCAGCACTTCGCGGGAGCGGGCGCCGCCGCCATTGACAATGAAATTGCCGTGCACGTCCGAGACATGCGCGGGGCCGACGGCGAGACCCTTCAAACCCAGGTCGTCGATGAGCTTGCCGGCGCCGCAAACTTCCGGGTTCTTGAAGGCGCAGCCGGCGCTGGCGCCGACTGGCTGCGTGGTGCGGCGTTTGTGATGCGAGGCGGCGAGCTTGTTGTCGATCTCCGCCCGCGCCGCGCCGGGCTGGCCGCGCAGGGTGGCGGAGACGATGAGGCGCTCCTCAAACTCCGGCACGTTGCGGTAGTGGTGCTCGATCTCGGCGACGTTTTTTTCTTTGAGGCTGCCGTCGAGATCGATGAAGCGCACGGACACGATTTGATCAAATGTCTCCGAACCCATGGCGCCGGCGTTCATGCGAATGGCGCCGCCAAGATTGCCGGGGATGCCTTCCATCCACTCGAAGCCGCCGAGACCGGCGTTGCGCGCGCTGCTGGCGATCTTTTTCAGGCGCGCTCCAGCGCCCGCGATGAGCAGATCGCCGGTCACGGTCACCTCCTCAAACTCGCCTTTGGACGGATGGATCACCGCGCCGCGGATGCCGCCATCCTGCACCAGCAAATTCGAGCCGCGCCCGATCACGCGAATTGGGATGGCCGCTCCGCGCAGGTAGCGCACGAGTTCAGCGAGACCGGGAACGGTTTGCGGCTGGATCCAAAATTGCGCCGCGCCGCCGATGCGGAAGGTGGTGTGCAGGTGCATCGGCTCATACAACCGCGCCAGTCCGCCGCCGTTCGCGTCGAGAATGTCCCAGAGGCGCTCCAGCACGGGCAGATCGCGCGCGATGCAGCGTCCGGCTTCATGCACGTTGCCGGCGCCGAGGGTGATGACGAGGTCGCCGGGGCGGATGGCGTTGCCGAGGCGGTCGCGCGCCTCCAGGATCGTTGGCGTGGAGGCGCAGGCCACGCTCGATTGCGTGCGCACCTCTTCCAGGATGGTCTCGCCGGTGACGCCGGGCAGCGGCTTTTCACTGGCGGGATAGATGTCGGTGACGAAAAGCTGATCGACATCGTGAAAGGCGCCGCCGAACTCTTTTTTCAACAGTTGCGTGCGGCTGAAGCGGTGCGGCTGGAACAAGCATAACACACGCTGCGGATTCAATCCGCGCGCCGTGGCGAGGGTGGCGGCGATCTCGCTGGGATGATGGCCGTAGTCATCGACGAGCGTGAAACGCGGTCCGCGATGGCGGATCTGGAAGCGGCGTTTGGCCCCGCGGAAGCTCTTCAAAGCGCGGGCGATGGCGTCGAACGGCACGTCCAGTTCCGTGGCCAAAGCGATGGCGGCGAGCGCGTTGGAGACGTTGTGTTTGCCGGGGATGCCGAGGGTGGCGTGGCCCAGAGGCGAGCCGTGGCGGAAGACCTCAAACTCGGAGTGGTCCGGCCCGGTGGCGAGCAGGCGGGCGGTGTAGGCGGCGCGGCCGTTGCCATGCCAGCCGTAACCCAGCGCCTGCGCCGAGCCTTCACAGACCGCTGAGGCGCCCGGATCTTCCGCGCAGTAAATCCACAACCCGGAGGTTTGCTTGAGCAGGCGGGCAAAGACCGCCTTGATGGCGTCGAGATCGTCGTAGTGGTCCAGGTGCTCGGCCTCGATGTTGAGCACGATGCTGTGGCGGGGATGAAAATTGACCAGGGTGCCGTCGCTTTCATCGCCCTCGGCGACCAACAGCGCGCCTTCCGGGTCCCAATGCGCGTTGGTTCCCAAGATCGGAATCTCCGCGCCGACGTAATGCGAAGGGTGCTGGCCGCCCTGGCGCAGCACGTGGGCGGTCAGCGCCGAGGTGGTGGTCTTGCCGTGGGTGCCGGCCACCACGACGCCCTCCTTCACCGCCATGATCGCCGCCAGGGCCTCGGCGCGGCGCACCAGCGGGATGCCGGCGCGGCCGGCGGCGTCGTAAGCGACATTGCTCGGCCGGATGGCGGAGGAATAGATGACCATGTCGCAGTCGGCGACCTCGCGCTCGTTGTGCGGTGAAAAGAATTCCAGCCCCAGCCTTTGCAGGCGCGCGGTTTCCTCGGTCGAAACCCGGTCGGAGCCGCTGACCTTGTGGCCGAGGGCGAGCAGCAGGGAGGCCAGTCCGCTCATGCCGGAGCCGGCGACGCCGATGAGGTCGATGCGCATCGGGTGGCGGTTTTCCTTGAGCAGGCTGAGGACGGCTTGGTTCATGGCGTCTGGCGGAGCCTTGCAAGTGCCGCAAAACACGGGGATATCAAGCCGGGATTCGGCGGCGCGGATTTTGCGTGCACCCATGATCAGGCGCGGCGGCGTTCGTTTTGGTGATGCGATTTTTGTTTCCCCGGCTGCGGGCGCGCGACATGGGCTGGATGCTGTTGTTTGGCTGCGCCGGGGCGTTGATCGCGGGCCTGTACGGCGCGCTGCACGATCAAGTGACTTACAGCATCGGGCGGGAGTACTTCACGCACTTCAAGGTCTTCCAGTTTCAATACCAGGACGACACGGGGCCGGAGCGCTGGGTGGCGGCCAAGATCGGTTTTGAAGCGAGCTGGGCGGTGGGCTTGTTCGCGGGCTGGTTCTTCGGCAGGCTGGCGGTGCCGCGCGCGGCGCTGGCGCAGGCGTGGCGGCTGAGCCTGCGCGCTGTGTGTGGCATGCTGGCGTTCACCGCGCTGGGTGGAACGGGCGGCTGGTTGTGGGCGCGGGTTCGCTTGAACGAGGCCCGGCTGGCGGATTGGAGCGCGATGTTCCGGGCCTTTGCGGTCGAGGACATGCAGGCTTTCGCCACGGTGGGCTGCATTCACAATGGCAGTTACCTCGGTGCCTTGGTTGGTTTGGTCGTCTCACTGCTTTGGCTGCGGTGGCGATTGCGGATTGACGGGCAAGCCGGTGAAATGATAAGAGTGCCGGCATGAAGCGCCGTTTTCTCCCGCTGACCCTGATCACCTGCCTGATGATGAATCTCTCCAGCCTCGCCGCGGAAGGCGACTACCGCCACGTCGTGTTCTTCAAATTCAAAGACGACGCGCCGGCGGAGAAGGTGGCGGTGATCGAGCAAGCCTTTGTGGAACTGGCCAAAAAGGTGGAGACCGTGACCGGTTTCGAGTGGGGCACCAACGTCAGTCCGGAAGGGCTCAATGATGGCTTCACGCATTGCTTCCTGGTGACCTTCAAGGACAAGGCCGGGCTCGAGGTTTACCTGCCGCATCCGGAGCATGACAAGTTCGTGCAGCAACTGAAGCCGCTGCTCGACAAGGTGTGCGTGGTCGATTACGTGGCGCGCTGACCGTCGCAGGCAGGCACAAAAAAGGCGGGGTGGATGAGCCCCGCCTTTTTGTGCCAGGTGAGCCTTATTCGGTCACCGGCTTGGCGCCTTCTTTGAAGCAGTAGAGGTGGGTCTCGGTGGAGATGTAGAGCGCGCCGTTGGCGGCGACCACGGAACCCTTCAGGGGTGCGGAGAACTCGACCTGGCCGAGCACCTTTTTCTCTTTGCCCTCAGCGAGAATGAAGAGTTCGCCCTCTTCGTTGCCGATGTAGAGTTTGCCATCGGCCAGCAGCGGGTTGGCCCAAATGTGGCCGAGGGTGTCGTGGCGCCAGTATTCCTCCCCGGTTTTGGCATCGAGGCAGAAGACGCGGCCGGTGTAGTCGGCGATGTAAACCAGGCCGTCCTTCACCGCCGGGGTGCTGATGCTGCGCTCGATGTCTTTGAAGGTCCAGACTGCTTTGCCGCTGATGTCGCCCTCGGCTTTGGCGGGATCGATGCAGGAGAGCATGCCGACGCCCTCGCCGTGCTCGGGGTCCTGGCCGATGGCGACGTAAAGCAGGCCGTCATGAAACACCGGGGTCGCGATGCACTCGCTGGGGCCGTCGAATTCGGCGTATTTGATGGGCTCGCCCGCTTCGTTTTTGCGGTATTCGGGCGGGTTGGCGTCGTAGCTCCACTTGATGGGCAGTTCGTAGATGTCCTCGTCGATCTTTTCCTTTTCATCCGCCGTGCCGAGGCCGTAGGCCCAGCCGTCGCCGCCGGAGAAGAAGATCTGCGGCTTGCCGTTGACGACGCCGTAGGCAGGAGAGGACCAGGAGCAGTGCAGGCAGCGCTCGCTGACGACCGGGTTCATTTCCGCGACGTACTCGCCGGTCTCGGCGTCGAGGCAGATGAAGCTGGGCGCGGTGGGGGCGGGGATGTTGGTGTGGGAGTAATCGACGCCATTGGAGGTGGTGACATAGACCTTGCCATCGACCACCAGCGCGTAGCTGGAGGCGATGTTGTGAGGGAAGACGCCCAGCTCGCCGCGCATGTCATAGACCCAGAGGATGTCGGCGTCGGTTTCACCGGGCTCCACGGGTTTGACATTGCCTTCCTTGTCAGGCGTGGCGAGGTACTTGCCCTCGTCCTCGAAGCCTTGGTTGCCGTCTGACAGGCCTTTCATGTCGATGCAAACCACCTCGCAGCGGTTGGTGATGACGTAGCCTTTGTCACCCACGATGGTGGGTGCGGAGCAGATGCCGAGGAACTCCCAGTCGGAGACCTTGCCGGCGCCGAGTTTGGGCGAAACGAGCTGCCAGAGAAATTTGCCGGTGTACTCGTCAAACGCCATCACGATGCCGCGGTCGCCGATGTGCTTGGGATCGCGCGGGAACTCGTTGTTGGTGCCGACGGTGACGCGGCCGCCGGCGATCGTGGGGGTGCCGTAGCTCTGGCCGCCGAGCTTGGCGACCCAGGCGACGTTTTTCGTGGTGGCGAGATCGATTTCGTCCGAGCCGGGTTTCTTTTTGCCGGGTTCGATATCGACCGGGAGGCCTTTTTCCTCCGAGAGCATGTTGCGGTCTGCTGTGCCGCCCCACATGGGCCAGTCAGCGGCGGATAAGGATGCGAGGGCAGCCGCGAAGGCTGCGCAGGTCAGAGTCGCTTTGAAGGTGGTCATAAGTGGGGAACGCTAAGTGGGCTGCTGCGTGAGAGGGAGGTGGGCGGGTTATTGCGGAGTGACACTGAGGTTGTCGAGATAGACGCGCTGCTGGTTTTGCGGCGTGAAACCGAAAATGCCGGGCGAGCCGGAGCGGTGGACCATGGTGGTCGGCGCCTCGATGGTCCAGGCATCCGGCTCGGGCTGGCCGCGCTCCCAGACTTTGGCCTGCACGACGCCGGTGCCGTCGGCGTTCGCTTTGACCTGGGTCTTGAGGGTGTACCACTTTTGGGCATCGACCTTGAAGGGAACGAAGTGGACGAAGCGCTCGAAGTTGGAGCTGATTTCGAGCTGATTGGCGTTGCCTTTCAGCACGATGAGGTAGCGCTGGTTGATGAGGCCGATGTCTGACTTCACGCGGCGGCTGCCGTCGGTCATGATGTCGGCCTGCAGCACGTAGCCGCTCATGTCCTCGGTGCCGAGGAAGACGCTGGCGCGCTGGAAAATGAGGCGGTCGAAGGTTTTGGCGAAGACCTTCTGGCCTTCGAGTTCGCGCACGTCGAATTTGAAGCGGGCGCCGATCCAGGCCAGCGGCGGGTAGGCAAACTTGACGCCTTCGTTGGGCTGGGTCTCGCCTAACTCATAGGCTTCAAAGTCCTCGGTGAAGGGTGGCTGGTGCAGCAAACGGCCGCGAAAGACGCCGCTGAGACCATCCGCCTCGGCTTTGAAGGCGCCCGCGGAGACCTTGGCGTCAGCGGCGGCGCTGAGCACACCCGCGTCGTTGAAGCTGGCGTCCATGGTGGCCTTCACCCTGGCGGTGGGCGGGATGAAGGTGGCAAAGCTGGCCTTTTCCACCGGTCCGACGGGCATGCCGGCGGCGTCCACCTGGCGCACGCGGAACTCGCGCTGCTGGTCGGGCAGCATGACGAACTCGGCGGGGATCACTTGCAGGGCAACGGCAGTGCCGGGAGCGGGGATGTCCGCGGCGGGAGCGGGATCCACCGTCATGCCGCTGTGCTCGATCTTGAAGCGGTAGAGCTGCTCGGTGGTGTGGACAAGCACGTGGCCATTGACGACGGCGGCGGCGCCGATGCAGGTGCCTTTGAGCTGGATGCTTTGCACCACCTCGCCGTCCTTGGCGCGCACGACGAAAAGTTTGCCCTCCATCAGCGGCGCGTAGAGGTGGCCGTCGGCATACACGGGGGAGGCGTGGGTGTTGCCGTTGGAGAGTTTGGCGGTCCATTCGACGTCGCCGGTGTTGGCGTTGAGCGCAACGAGTGCGCCGCCGTCGTTGATTTGATAAACGTGATCCTCCACCAGCACGGCGGAACTGGTGGAGGCGCCGAGATCGTTGCGCCAGACTTCGTGCTTTTTCCAGGGTTCGATGCCGCCGATGACTTCGGGATCGATGACGATCTGTTCGGGCTCGAATTTTTCCGGCAGGCGAATGGCCATCATGCGGCCGCGTTCGGTGGTGTCCACGTTTTCGTCACCATGGGCGACGATGAGCTTGCCATCGTGGTAGAGGACGGAGCCGTTGATGCCGACCTTGCAGCCCTTGAAGCGCCAGAGTGGTTTGCCGTTGCGGGCGTTGACGGCGATGAGGTTGCCGCAGCCAGTGGCGGAGTAGAGCACGCGCTGGCCGTCGCGGGTGTCGAGCACCGGTGTGGAAAAGGTGCTGTCCGTGGGCGGGATGGTGCCGGGAGTGCAGGACCAGACAAGTTCACCGGTCATTTTGTCGAAACCGTAGAAGCGGTCGGCGGCGGGGCCGTCAGCGCCCCAGTTGGCGGTGATGCCGCGCACGATGAGCAGGTCGCCCTCAATCACCACACAGCCGACACGGCTGTTGGGGAAGGTGAGGCGGCCGTAGGTTTCCATCATGGAGATGCGGAAGATTTCCTTGCCGTCGAAGTCCCAGCAGCCGAGCACGCCGTAGCAGGTGATGACGTAAACGCGCTTGGTCTCGGGATCGACGGTGGCGGAGCCGATGGAATAGCGGTCGTAAACGGTGTCGGAGATGAAGTCCTTGATCTCGACCTCCCAGAGTTTTTTGCCGGTGGCTTCGTCCAGGCAGGTCAGCAGCTCGACGAGGGCGGACTTTTCGCCGCGATAGCCAAAGCTGAAGACGCGGCCGTCAAAAACGACCGGGCAGCCGCGGCTGCGGCTGTCGTAAGTCCAGACCGGGGCTTCGGCGAGCTTGCCGGAGGCGCCTTCGTAGTGTTCGAGGCTGGCGCCCGCCTGGAGCGGACCGCGCCAGTTGGGCCAGTCGTTGGCGGTTGCGGGCAGAGCCAGGGCTCCACCAAGGAAAAACAGGACGATTCCGCAGGGCAATTTCATGGGGGTCGGAGTGATGCCGGTCGAGCCGGACCGGTACCAACGTAGCCAGGGCAGCAATGCTTCAAGCAGTTTGAAGCATGCGCGCAATGGCATATGTTGCGCTCAATTCAGCTTCAACATGCTGATGCGGTCGGTGACGATCGGTTTGAGCGCGAAGGGGCCGCCACGGATCGAAGGACTCAGGCGGCCGGGAGCTCCGTTTTCCACATGCACGAGCGCCGGCTCGGCAGGGCGGGCCTCGCCTTCGGGCCAGACGCGCGCTTCGATCCGGGCGCCGCCGCCGGGCGCGGGCAGACAGACAATCTCCAGCCACAGCGCGCGGTCTTTGTCCCATTGCCAGGGCGTCTCCGCCAGCATCACCTCCGGCAGCGTCACCAGTTCCAGCCGGTCATGGGCGGGCGCCGCACGCAGATGGAATGCGCGGCGGCCTTCGAGCCCGACACTGAAACGCGGTTGCGCGCGGCGGTGCGATTCGCCAGACATGCGGGCGCGAATGCCGCCGTAGCTGAAACGAAGCCAGCTGCGGTAGATGCCCTCGGTCATTGGTTCGGGCAGTTGTTCGAGCACATTGCCGCCCGCCTGAGGATCGGCTCGCAGCACGAAGCGGCCTTGTTCATTCATCCAATCCGAGAGTGTCTCGCCGGGTTTGGCGGCGTTCAGATCCACGGGTTGCCAGTCGAGTTGGACGGGTTGGGGGGCGGCTTTTGCCGCTGCAGGCGGTTTTGTTTTTGGGATGTCTGGCGGCTCGGGAGCCAGCATGAGCCAGCCGAGCAGGGCGAAAAGCGCCAGCGGTCCGGCCAGCGGCAGCAGACTGAGCCAGCTTTTTTTTCGGCGTGCGGGCGGTGAGGGCCGGAGTTCGTCCATGGGTTGCGCGAACCGGATGTAAGCCGGTGCCGGTTCTTCATGCAAGACCGCGCTCGGCTGGCTTGTTCTCTTGTTCATGAGCTGGATCGACTCCGCTGCGCCGAAGTCCATCGTCCGTCGCGACTTTCTGCAAAAACTCGCCGCCGCTGGCGCCGCCGCCTGGGCTGCGGGCGAGCCGCGGGCTGTCTGGGCCGGCGAATCACCGCAACCACCGGCGAAGGCCGATGCCTGCATCCTGTTGTGGATGGCGGGTGGCATGGCGGCGCCGGACACCTTCGATCCAAAACGCTGCCTGCCCTTTACGAAAGGACTCGAAGTGTCCAAGATGCTCAGCACCTTCCCGGCGATCGACACGGCGGTGGACGGTCTGAAAATTTGCCAGGGATTGGAAAACATCGCGCAGGTGATGGACCGCGCCACGCTTATTCGCAGCGCGGTGCAGCCGGATCTCGGCAGCATTTTGCACTCGCGGCATCAATACCACTGGCACACCGGTTACGTGCCGCCGCAGACGGTGGCCTGCCCGCATCTCGGCTCCTGGATGGCCAGGGTGCTCGGCCCGCGCAACGCGGTGGTGCCCGCCTTCATCAACATCGGCCAGCGTCTCGAAGGCGTGGGCGAGAGCGAGGAGTTGAAGGCCTTCACCACGGCGGGATTTTTCGGCAGCGAGTTCGGTCCGATGAATTTGCCGTTCCCCGAGGAGGCCGCGCAATCGGTGCGTCCGCCGCAGGGCATGGACGCGCAGCGCTTTGCCAATCGCGATCGTCTTTTCCGCAAGCTGGTGGATCAAAACCCCAACCGCGATCAGATGAGCGGCCACCAGCAGCAGTCTTTGCTGCGCAGCCTGGACAACGCTTACCGCCTGCTCAGCAGCCGGGAGCGCGAGGCCTTCGACATCACCCTGGAGCCGAAGGAGGTGGTTGCCAAATACGACACCGGCCGTTTCGGGCGCGGATGTCTGCTCGCCCGTCGTTTGGTGGAGGCCGGCGCGCGGTTTGTCGAGGTCACCACCGAGTACGTGCCCTTTTTGCATTGGGACACCCACAAGGATGGCCATGACACGGTCGCACGGCTGCACCAGGAAATGGACCTGCCGATTGCCACGCTGATCCGCGATCTCGAGCAGCGCGGGTTGCTGGAGCGCACGCTGGTCATCATCGCCAGCGAGTTTAGTCGTGATGCGCTCATCGAGGGCAAGCCCGGCTCCACTGCCAACGACCAGGCCACCTTCAAAGTGGACACCATCAGCGAGATGGCCCACTACGGCCTGCACCGCCACTTCACCGGCGGCACCAGCGTGGCGCTGTTTGGCGGCGGCGTGAAAAAGGGCTTTGTTTACGGCGAGACCGCCGACGAGCGCCCCCTGGTGGCCGTGAAGGATCCGGTCACCGTGATGGATTTGCACGCGACGATCATGACCGCGATGGGCATCAGCCCAAAGACCGAGTTTAGCGTCGAGGGCCGCCCGTTTTATGTGACCGAGGATGGCAAGGGCAGGGCGGTGACGGAGCTTTTTGCCTGAAGAGCTTTTATCGAACTTGTTAAGCACTCCGAAACAGCGGGGAAACTCGCTTTTCTTCTGATTGGCAACGGCACAAAGGGCGTGTAAGCTGGTCAACTGCCCGCCGTCCGCGCGCGTAACTAGATCGCAACCATGTCTGACGAAAACCAAGGAAACCGCCAGGAAGGCCCCGGACGCCGGGGTCAGGATCCGCAATTCAACTGGCGCGGCTTTTTGCTTTTTGGCGTGACCCTCCTGCTGGTGGTGTCCGCCTTGATGATCAACACCACATCCCAGCGCTCGACCCGCATCACCTACGAGAAGTTTCGCGAACTGGTGCTCAATGAGCAGGTGGAACGCAGCAAACCATTGGAGCTGGTGCAGCAGGATGCTTCGATGGAGCAGTTCATCCGCGGCTGGCGGTCAGCGAACCGTGTGGATGCTCTGGAAGGCGCTCCCAGCAACACACCGGTGGCGGAGCCTGTGCCCTTCACGGTGTCCGTCAACCTCGACCTGCAGAAGGAGGAGATCAACAAGCTGCTGGCGGATCACCAACTGGTCCTCAACCCGAAGTACGAGACCAACATGCTGGGCTCCATGCTGATCCCGCTGATCCCCCTCATCCTGGTGCTCGGCCTGATTTATTTTGTCGTGCGCCAGCAAATCCGCACCGCTGGCCGTGGGGCGCTCAGCTTCGGCAAAAGCCGCGCGAAGATGCTGGCCCAGGATCGCAACAAGGTCACCTTCAAGGATGTGGCCGGTTGCGATGAAGCCAAGGAGGAGGTGCAGGAATTGGTCGAGTTCCTCAAAGATCCGAAGCGTTTTCAGCGCCTCGGCGGCAAGATTCCCAAAGGTGTGCTCATGGTCGGCTCCCCCGGCACCGGCAAGACCCTGCTGGCCAAGGCCATCGCCGGCGAGGCTGACGTTCCCTTCTTCAGCATCAGCGGTTCTGACTTCGTCGAGATGTTCGTCGGCGTCGGCGCCAGCCGCGTGCGCGACATGTTCGAGC
>CAZKMS010000028.1:0-44156 GCA_964553805.1 uncultured Verrucomicrobiaceae bacterium | reverse complement strand
TTCCACATTGACCGGTCGCCGGAGATTCCGCCGCATATTGTTTCGGTGGAATACCGGATTTTCCGTGATGGATCGGAGGTTTCCCATGCCACGGCCGCGGCGTCACCCGCGGGATCTTCAGTGAGCCTGACGGTGGCGCATGGGACGGCCGATTTGTTGCTGGATGCCGCGCATTTGCTGCAGGTGGTTCCCATCGACGCCCTGGGACGGCGGGGACATGCGGCCTATGCGGATTTCACCGTCCAAACCATCGTCAGCCCGCCCAGCGTGACGACCGCCGCCGCCTACGGCGTCACTTCCGACTTCGCCATCACTGGCGGCAACGTCACGGACAGTGGCGGCGCCGGCGTGACCGAGCGCGGGGTGGTCTATGCCACCGCTCAAAACCCGACGACGGCAACGGGAACCAAAATGCCGGCAGGCGCTGGAACGGGCGGCTTCGCCAGCCATCTCACCGGCCTGACCCCTGCCACCACTTACTACGTTCGCGCTTATGCCATCAACAGCGAGGGCACGGCCTATGGCGCGCAGATCAGCTTTGCCACGCGGCTGGCGCTCCCGCCCGGCGCGGGGACGATGCAGGCCATCTATGATTTCTCCCTGCCCGCGGGCTCGGCCGCAAACGCTCCCGCCGCCGCCTTGCATGGAGCGGAAGCCGGCGAAGGCGCAGGTGACGCGCTGCATGTCCTGGACCTCAACGGGGATGGCCTGGATGACATGCTCATCTGCTCGGCCTACATGGATCCGGCCGGACGCGAGGACGCCGGGATCATCCGCGTCTGGTTTGGCAGGCCCGGTTTCTCCGGGGTGAAAGACGCCGCGGGCCTGCACGGCGACCCCGCTGATGTGACCATTCACGGCGCCAAAGCCTATGACAGCCTGGGACTGGAGCAGCGTCTCATCCTCAGCGATGACCTCAATGGCGATGGGGTGGACGACTTGATCCTGCTCACCTCACCGGATATCGGCGCCCGGCCGGATTCGGCGGAGGCCTTTGTGATTTTTGGCCGCCAGCACCCCGCCGTTTTCCCCCAGGTGATTGATCTGGCGGTGCAGGGGGTCGGCGGCTATGACCTCTGCTTAAATGGTCAGGATGACTGGGAGCACTTCATTTCCGCAGCCACCGCGGATCTCAACGGGGACGGCGTGGCGGACCTCGTTGTTTCCGGCGGCCGCAGGTTGGCTGAACCTGTTGTCTATGTCATCTTCGGGGGTGATGCCCTGCCGGCCGCGGGTGCCATTGAGCTGGCCCAGTCAGGCGTCGGCGGAGCCAGTGTCACGCTGTTGGGGGCAGGTTACGTCGAGGATTTGGTTTTCGGTGACGTGAACGGGGATGGCGTGGCGGACCTCGCGGTTGGAGCGCGTTACGCGGATTTTCCGGGAGGCGGACGGGAATGGGCGGGCGTCGTCTATGTGGTGTTTGGCCGGGAGGCGCCAGCCGCCTTCCCGGCGGCGCTCACCCTGACCACCCAGGGAAGCGCGGGCGCGGATGTGACCTTGTACGGCGCGGCGGCGAATGATCAATTGACGGTAAGTGCCATCGCCGATCTGACGGGGGACGGCATTGATGACCTTGTCCTCCACGCTTCCAATGACGATGGCCCGGACGATACACGAACCAATGCAGGGGCAACCTATCTGGTCTGGGGGAGGGCCGCGCCGCTGACTTTTCCCGCCACACTAGACATGGGTGTGCAGGGGGACGGTGGCGCAGATGTGACAATTTATCATGAGGATAGATTGGGCGAACCTTTTGGACGGGGAGCGATTGAAACTGCAGATGTTAATGGGGACGGGATAACAGACCTCATTCTTGCAGCTGGCCTTTATGCCCCAGGAAGTCATGCTTATCTGGTGTTTGGGCGGGAGCCAAGTTTGTTTGAGGCGACTTTGGATCTGTCAATCCAAGGCCTGGAAGGACATAATGTGAAGATTTTCAGCTCTCCAAACATTTCTACTGGAATGTTAGTAGGTCTAAATAGAATGACCACAGGTGACCTCAACGGCGATGGCATTGCTGATCTGGTGTTTGGCACGCATCAAAATCAGGCCCACATCGTGCTGGGCCGCAGCCTGTCAGACGCATTTCCCGTGCTGATCGATCTCGTGGCATTTGGCCCGGCCGGCAGCAGTGCCGTGGTGCGGGGCAGATCAGGGCAGGACTGGGACGACGTGCTGTCACTTTGGGGCATGGTCTGCGGGGATTTCAACGGGGACGGTGTCACCGATTTGCTGCTCAGTGCGACAGGAATGAATGGGCCGCTGGGAGACCGTCCGTCGGCGGGTGGCGCCTGCCTGCTGGCCGGAGCGCCGGGCGTGCCCGTGTACAAGCCCGGATTTGAGCTGTTGCGCCAAGCCGACATCGATGAACGCGTGCCGGTGGGCAGCGTGTTGGACATAGGGTCCGCGGACGTGGTGGGTATGTACCTGCTCAACACGGGCTCGGCTCTGCTGACGCTCACAGGGGATCCGGTGATCGAAATCAGCGGCGCTCATGCCGGGGACTTCCAGATCATCAAGTCGTATCTGGATTCGATGGAGCCGGGTGAAACCTCGTCCTTTTCCATCCACTTTTGGCCAAGGGCTTTGGGAACTCGCACCGCCACCGTTAGCATCGCCAACAACACAGCGGACACGAATCCGTTTACTTTCACATTACAAGGCAGCGGCCTGGTGCCACTGGTGGGGGTGGTCCATCAGGGCGCGGAGATTGCGTCTCACGGGGAGCTTGATTTTGGCCTGACACCGGCTCAGGGCGGCGAGCGCGTGTTGCATCTGGAGATTCACAATAGTGGCAACGCGCCATTGGAGGGCCTCGACGCCGCTATCACGGAAAACGACGGCGCTGAGTTTGAAATCGTCACGGCGCCCGCGTCCGCCATCGAACCCGGCGCCATGACGGTGTTGTCGGTGCGCTTTGCGCCCTCTGAAGGAGGCCCGCGCCAGGCGCGGCTGGAGTTGATCGCCGGCAACGCGCCGAACGCCCCCTTCTGGGAGCCGTTTGTCATTCAGCTCACCGGGACCGGCGCGGCGCCGCTGCTGGAGGTGGTTCATCAGGGGGCCGCGCTGCTATCTTATGAGGTGTTGGATTTTGGCGCGGTAGCGGTTCAGGGTGGGACTCGTTTGTTGCACCTTCAGCTTCATAATCGCGGGAATGCGCCCATGACTGACATAACGGCAGGCCTACTCGACAATGTTGGTGGGGAGTTTGAAATCGTATCGCTATCAACGCCTATTGTACAGGTGGGGGCGATGGCGCTGTTATCGGTGCGCTTTTCACCCACTGGAGAAGGACCCCGTGCTCGGGCATGGCTGGAGATCAGCAGCAGCGCATCGAATGCGGCGTCTGGAGATCAGTTCGTCGTTCATCTGGGTGGCACTGGATTGCCCGCAACGACCGTGCCCAAACCGATCATGGAAGAGCCCGGCTCCCTCGTTCATCGGGTGGGTGAGGAGGTCGTCCTGCCCTTGTACGCTTCCTTTTCTCCCACCAAGTTTGTGGTCAAGGGCCTGCCGCCGGGCCTGCGTTACGATGCCGCCAGCCAATCCATTCTAGGCCGTCCCAAAGCGGCCAAGCTGGACCGCTCCGGTAATCCCCTGGCCTATCAGGTGCGGCTGCGCGCCAGCAACGAACACGGCGCGGGGCCTGAACTCATCGCGCCTTGGGCCATCCTGCCGCTGCCGCCTGAAGGGTTTGGTTCCTTTGAGGGGCTGATTGCCCGGCAGGCGAGCATCAACGGCAATGACTTGCCTGAGAATATGGAGGGCTTTGGCGGCCATCTCAAGGTCGTGATCGCGCGTTCCGGCAGCCTGTCCGGCACGATGAGGCTCGGCAAGCAGTCGCTGCGCTTCAAGTCCGGCTTGCTGGTGGAGCCGGGCGGCGGCGGCGCCAGCGCCGGGTTTGAAATCCAACCCAAACCCGCCGGCTCTCCGCCGCTGGTGTTTCATCTGGACTTCCAATGGCAGGGGCCGGACACGCAGAGCTTCACCGGTCATGTGGAACGCGGCGCGGAGGGCGCGGCCATCGGCGGCTGGCAATGCCCCTACGGGCGCGGCAACCACGCTCCCGCCGCGTTCACCGGCGCGTTCAACAGCGCCCTGATCCCGGAGCCGCCGGAGGAAGATGCCGCGCTTTTCCCGCTGGGTGACGGCCACGCCGTCCTGAAAGTGTCCAGCACCGGCGCGGCCAGATGGAGCGGCCGCCTGCCCGACGGCACGCCGCTGTCCTTCAGCACGGGCCTCGGCCCGGACGGGGAGGCGCTGCTGTTCGCCATGACGCACAAGAACCGCGGCAGCGTCACCGCCAGCGCGCAGATCGCGGCGGATGGGGACGATCTGGACGGCGCGATGGACTGGCTGAAGCTGCCCGAGCCTGAAACCAGCAAGGGCCGTCTCTACCGGGCGGGCATTCCCCTGCACAGCCTGGCCATCACCGGCGGGCGTTATCAGCTTGCCAAAGGCCAGATCATCCTGGACCTCGAACTGCCCGTGGCGCCGGACAACGCCGGCCTCGTCTTCGAATCCGGCGGCTTGGAGGAGGCGGTGGAGCAGACTTTCAGCGTCACCGCCAAGAACAAGGTGGCGATGCCAAAAGGAGCCGCCTTGAATCCCCGGAAAGTCACCCTCAGCCTGACGGCGTCCACCGGCCTGTTCAGCGGCGGCTTCACCCTGCCGGCAAGCGGCGGCGCGCCGGCGCGCAAAGCGCGTTACACCGGCCTGCTGACGCCGCGCCTGGGCCAGGGCGCCGGAAACTTCCTGCTGCCAGCCGCGGAGGCCGATGAAAAGGGCGTCATTCCGCTGCTCTCCGGCAAGGTGCTGCTCGAAAGCCGTTAGCAAAATAGTGAGTCTTCTGCCTGCATCCCCGGTGGATTCCCCCTTTGGAAAGTTTTTTGGAAAATATTGGTAATATTTCAGAGCAGACGGCACAGAAAGGATTGCGACTCATCTTTCACTCATCCATCATGAAGACACACACTCAATCCGTCAGGCTGTCCATGCTTCGCATTCTGCCGTGGACATACGTTGTCGTGGCTCTGGCCGGCCTTTTTTGCGCCGGATCATCGCGTGCCGCGAAAGGCACGTTTGTGGACGAGCAGGGAACCTTTCGCAACAATGGGGATAGCAGCTATGTGGAGATCACCATCAACGGGAGCAGCCAGCAGTTCGCGTTTTACGTGGCATCGGATTACGGGGTGCAGGCGGCGATTTTTCATCCCAGCCAACTTCAAGCGTTCATCTCCAACCAAGCTTTCAGCGCCATCGAGCTGTTTGACAACAGCTTTGGGTCGCGCTTTCCCGTGCTGGCTCCGGGCCCTTACGTGGTGGGCATTCGCAACACGGGAGGCGCCGACAACCGCTGGAAGATGGAACTGGACGAGGTTGCCAAGTATCCGCCAACGGAGAACGCCACCCTTGACACCACCGTGATCAGCGATGTCCGATATGTCAATCCAGGCGGACGCGTGACCATGCCGTTCACAGTGACCAACGGCAAACGCCTCACGGTGGACGGCTGTAACAGCGGCCTGAAGACCTATGTGATACCAGCGGATCAGGTGGGCGCCTTTTCAGCCGGCAATAAGTTCAACTACTTTACCGCATTCCCTCCCAATGGCGAAAGTTCGCCAGGCTACTGGGACTTGAACCTTCCGCCTGGCAGCTATGCCCTGGCATACTGGAACGACAGCAAGAAGGCGAAGGCGGTCGTGACTTCCCTGCTCAGATGGAATGCCACGGACGACACGCTCAGGCTGGTGGGCAATGCCAGATGGAGGATCGAGAACGGAACCGCGAAGGTGGACTTGGACGCGCTGGAGAACCGCTCTCCGCACTTCCAAATCTGCAGGGTCAATCTCCTGTATTATCTGCCACTGGATGCGGTGCCCTATCGGGACAGTGTCGTTGCCGGCAGCCAAGTGCTGGGGTCTTCTCTGAGCCCTGGGCAACGGATGGGTCCCATCGCCCTGTCTTTCCCCCTGAAGCTGCCGTCCCTCGGCAAGTACAGGATCGGGGTCAGCGTCGAGGTATGGAATGGCAGCCGCTGGGTGGAGCGGGACAAGATTTTGTTTGATGATCTTGTCAGCCTGGGTCTGGACTCCAATGGGAAAAATCCCAATGCCAAAAAAATCATCTCCCCCAAGCAGCCATCCTCCTCCAGCACGCCGGACCCGTTCACCGTCTCCATCCGGTTCAACCGGAACTTGGGCAACCCGGAGGTGGACAACGCTTTCTGGCTCGAGCTGATCAACAGCGAGTTCCTCTACAACCTCTTCACTCCGCCCATGCCGCCCCCGGCGGTCACGAGGACCTATACTTTTATGACCTTGAACTGGACCAATGTGACCGATGCGGCTTTGACCAAGCAGGAGTTTCTGGACATCCTGCGGGAGTTTTGCAGGCTGGCCAACGCCGATCCCACCATCACCTACGCGGGCACCTTTGAAATCGTGGGAGACACCGACGGCCAACCTGGCGCGACGTGCCCCACGACCACCCCCACACTGATAAATCTGACCGCTTCCACCAACAAAAATGGCTACATCCAGGTCACTGGACAAGTGGGGCCAGAAGGGCCCATTGCGGAGCAAACATGGGATATTTACCGCTCCACGCAGCCTTCCTTCTCCAGCGCAAAAAAAATCCTGAACACTTTGAATGAGCGGCAATCATCTTTGGGAGGCACCATTCAGCCGGATGCATGGATTATTGATTTTTTTGCCCTCAGTGAACCGCGCACCCGCTCTGGAGGCACCGTCCTCTTCGTGGACAAGGAAGTGACACCGGGGACGAACTATTACTACTGGGTGCGTGTTCGGGCGCATGATCTGAAGGTGCGGACGCCACGGTCTCCGCTCGAAATGACTCCTACAGGGCCAGGGCAGGTCATCAGTCCGTTCTACTGGAAACCCTGCCGTTACCTCAACCCCTCTGCTTTGTCCGCACCCGCCGTTGGCGTGGCGCTTCCGGGCACGGGAGCGAGCCTGTCGGCAGAAGACAGCACTCTGGCTCCCCCTGTCTCGTCGGGCTTCTTCAACATAGGGTACACACCGCCGCAGGCGGGCTCTCCTTCTGCCGCCGCTGCTAAAGGCCCTGCCGCCGCAGGGTCGCCTGCACCCGTCATCACGAATACCCTGAGCTGGATCACCGTGACACCCAACACAACAAACAACACCCTGAACATCCAGTTCACCGCCAACCCCGGCAACACGCCGCGCACCGGTTCGTTTTTGGTGGATGGACACTCGGTGACAGTCACCCAGGAGGGGCCGTTCTTCCCGGAGACGACGCTGAGACCCGGCCGACAGGTGCTGGAAGCGGCTGCCGGCAGCTTTGTCCTGGACATCAGTTCCAACACCAACTGGAGCATCACGGACCTGCCGGGGTGGATCACAACGGAAACCACTTCCGGCGAGGGCAACGCCAAGGTCGCTCTCCGCTTCGAGGCGAATCCGTTCAGTGCAAGGCGCTCGGCTCTCATTCGCGTGAATGATGAAAGTTTGGTGATTTCCCAAAAAGGAGGAGCTTTGATTGGCACCTTTGTCGGTATGCTCCAAAATTCAACGGGCTACATCTCCATGAGTGTGGTTGCGTCGGGCGCTGTAGCGGCGACCGTCATGCTAGAATTTGACAAGGTGATTCTTCGTGGGCAACTTCAAGGTCTGACGGCAACGCTGACTGGCAGGAGTGCAAAGGGAGAAATCCTCAACCTGACAGTGCCGATGGTAAACGATTTTGGTCATGCTTTCAGCAGCAGTGGCGTGGAAGGAACGCTGACTTCCGTGGATCGAAGCGAATCGACGACTCTGTATTGGTCCGGAGCCTACAGCAGCAAGAATCCCGGCTCCTGGAAGCGCAGCCACGCCTTCACCATCGACATCCCAGGATGGGCGCACCAAGGCGTGGCCAATGCGGTGATCGACCCCTCCGGGAACTGCAAGCTCTCTGGCAAGCTCCCTGATGGCACACCGTTCGCGTGGGCAGGCAAGATGGCGTTCGAGAACCGAATCATCTTCCACAAGATCGTAAAACGGAGCTACCACCCCGAGGGCGATCTCGCTTTGGCTGGAGATATCTCTTTTTATGAGTCTTTTGCCGGCTGGCACGGTGTTATCAGCATGAAAGCCAAAGGCCGCGCTCTGGAGATGGCAGATGTGGTCGGGGAAGCATTCGACCCAAGCATGTATGACGGGCACCTCATCTTCCCCATGCATGGCTGGGGCCCCAATACCCTGGTGAGCTTCACGCCCACCAGCATTGATCCCAAACCGGTGGACCGCCTCATCAGGATTGGGAACAGCGGCCCCATCGGCTTTTCGCCGGTCGGCAAGGCCGACTTGTTCACGTTCAAAGTGGATCGCGCGGCGGGCACTTTCACCGGTTCATTCTCCGCCAAACCACCGCTGAGTGGGGGCGCCGGGTATTTCTCGGGAGTCTTTTTGCAGGGTTCTCACCGTGGCGTTGGCTTCTATGTAGGCCCGGCAGGTGCGGGTGCGGTGGAAGTGCGCCCACTCACCTTCGGCACCGGGACTGTCGAAGGGTCCAACCGCCTCCAAGCCGTCTCGGGCCAGAGTTTCAACCATCAGGTTTCGGTGTCGTTCAGCGTTGCGAGTTACACTTTGCAAGGCGCCCTTCCAGATGGCCTCGGCTTCAATGCCAGCACCGGAACTTTCAGCGGCACTCCCACGGGCACGGGCACGTTCTACTTGATCGTCACCGCCCATGGCTCGGGTGGCCAGCAGGCGACCCGGCTCCTGCGCCTGGACCTCCAGCCCCACCTGCTGGCACAGTCCGGGACCTATCTTGGGCTGGTGGGTGAGGTCACGCCGCGCCAGGAAACCAGCGGCAAGATGCAAGTCACGCTCAGCAAGACGTGGAGTTTCAGCGCCTCCATGGTCATCAACGGCACCAGCCATCGTTTCAAAGGTTCCGTCGATCCCACACTGGGGACTTGGTCGGGATCCATTCCCAGCACACTGGGCAGAAGATACAATGTCACGCTGACGCTTGTGGACCACGGAGCGAGTTCGCAGATCAACGGGCAGGTTTCCGAACCCACGCTGAGCATGCAGTCGGACGTGCTTTTGGACAGGCAGTCCTTTGACAAGGTGTACGACCGCTGTCTGGCCCAGGGTTACTACACCTTCAGTACCAGCGGCGTGGATGGGAACACGCCTGTAGTGCTGGGCTATGGAACAGCCACCATCCAGCCTAATGGCAAAGCAAATGTCGTCGGCACCGCAGGAGACGGCGCCCGGTGGACCTTGTCCACCGTGATCGCCAGACGTCCGGAGGGATTGCTCATGCCCATTTACGTCAATCCTTACCCCAACCGCACCGGGGGAGCCATTTATGGCGATGCAAAGTTCCTGCCGGATGAGCTTCACTTCGCCAGTTGGCAGCCAGATCATGCCCACCACGTCCACTGGTGGAAGTCTCCCAACTTAAACGACAAGCTCTACCCGGCCGGCTTCGGTGGGCCCATCAACATGTCCGGGTCCATCTACCGAGAGCCGGCCGTCAACTCTCCACTCTTCACCACCACCGGTCCTCTCGTCTTCAACGATGGCACTGGCGAATACGAAAGAACGGCCTTCCAACTCCTTGGAAACCGGATTGTCATGCAAGGTTCTGACCGGGTGTCCATCACCGTGAATCTTAAGACCGGGGTATTCAGTGGAACCTACCAGCCTGTTGCGGGCTCGCCGAGGAAGGATCGCCTCACCGGCGTCATTGATCGCGAATCCCAATATGGATTCGGCCATTGGCTCAGTCCCAATGGGATTAATGAGTTTTTGTTTGTGAGCCAGTAGTGAGGGTAGCGGTGCAAGAGACTTGAAGCATCCACGTCTCTGGGCGTCAGCACGCAGGCAGCGGTCGTCTGCCCGGTCCTGCCACAGGTCCACCGGGGACTCCGGCTCCAGGCGGAGGACTTCGGTGCCGGGCAGGGCGGACGGCGCCGGTCCCTGGCTCATCAACCTGGAGCTTTCAGGCGGAGACTTCATCAAAATGCCCATCGGCCTCGAAACCCAGATCGGCGTCAAGGGCAAAACCGCCACCCTGCGCGAGAAAGCTCCGCCCCAGGGCCAGAAAGCCTACCTGCTCATCCGCGGTAAAGCCAGCCTCGCCACCGGCGCGGTCTCCTTCGCCTACGAGGACAAGTACGCCAAAAAGAAGGTCGCCTGCCGCAGGCTGATCTTCCAGAAGCAGGGCACCCTGACCGGCTTCATCAGCGGCAAGGCGGCCACCGGCTCGTTTGTGTTGTATTGACGGGCATGCTGCCCGGACGGGTTTGGTTCAACTGGCCGTGTGCTCACAGCTCAACCCCGGCGGCCTTCAGCAGGCGCATGGTGAGGGCGTAGAGCAGGACGGTGGCGACGATGCCCGCGCCGAGGGCGGGCCAGAAGCCGCCGAGTTTTTTGATGAGCCAGGGCATGGCCACGAACATCGGCAGCGTGGGCAGTACAAACCAGAAGGTGCCGAAGGCGTGGCGGCCGATCAGGCTGGCGTCGCGCGTCTCGGTGTAGAGCCAGATGAAGGCCAGCAGCGAGGTCAGCGGCAGGGAGTGGATGATGCTGGCGGCGGCGTTGTTGCGCTTGGCGACCTCGGTGACGACGACAATGACACCGGCGCTGACGAAAAGCTTGATCAGGTAATAGGCCATGGATCATGGGTAGGCCTTGTTTGAACGACGGCAAGCACAGCGGAGACAGCCTATCCGTGGTTGCCCGGCGTAGGCTTCTTGGTACTGTTCGGCCTTGAAAACCATCCTGCGCGTCCTTGCCTACCTGCGCCGCTATCCTTTGATGGCGGCTGGGCAGTTGTTTTGCGCGATCGCAGGCACATTGATGGTGGTGGTGTTTCCAGCGGTGACGCGGGAAGTGATGGACCAGGTGGTGCCGAATCGGGAATGGGAGCGGCTGACGCCGCTGGTGCTGCTGGCACTGGCGGCGTGGTTCGTCCAGCACCTGTTCAATTCCCTGCGCATCCGGCTGAACAACAGTTTCGAGCAAAAGGTGATTCATGACCTGCGCAGCGATCTCTACGCGCGTTTGCAATGGCTGCCGCTGCGCTGGTTCGACAACCGGCCGACGGGAGACATCATGACCACGGTGTCAGAGGATGTGCCCGCGGTGGAGCGGGTGCTGATCGATGGCATCGAGCAGGGCTTGGTGGCGGTGGTTCAGATTTTCGTGGTAGGGGTGTTCATGTTCCAGGCGGATGCGCAACTGGCCCTGATGGCGCTGGTGCCGGTGCCATTCCTGCTGGCGGGGGCGGTGTGGTACACGCGCAACGCGCGCGAGCGTCACCGCGAGGTGCGCAAGGCGACGAGTGCGATGAACTCGCTGCTGCATGACAACGTGGCAGGCATGCGGCAGATCAAAGCCTACGCCATTGAGCACGCGGAATTGGGGCGATTCCAGGCTGCCAGCGAGCGGCTTCGGCAGGCGACGCTGCATCTCATGCGGGTGTGGTCGGTGTACCGGCCGGGCATGAATTTTTTGACGAGCTGCGGGCTGGTGCTGGTGCTGTGGGCGGGAGCGCGGGCGTTGATGGAGGGGCGCATTCAGGCGGGCGAACTGACAGCCTTTCTGGTGCTGTTGAATTTCTTTTATTCGCCGATTGAAAGCCTGCACCAGCTCAACCAGATCTTGCAGGCGGGCCGGGCGGCGGGCGACCGCGTGTTTGAGGTCCTTGATTCGGAAGCGGAGCGGGATTTGGAGGAGGGCTCAGGACAAACGCTGCCTGCAATCAAAGGCGAAGTGGTGTTTCAGGACGTCGGCTTTTCCTACACGGGACAAATGCCAACGGTGCAGGGCGTGAGCTTGCGCGCGGAGCCGGGGCAAACCATCGCGCTGGTGGGGCCGACCGGGGCGGGCAAATCCACGCTGATCAACCTGATCACGCGTTTCTACGAGTATGATCATGGTGAGATTGCCATCGACGGCGTCCCGGTGCCCGAGTTAAACAAGCGCTGGCTGCGCGAGCGCATCGGCTATGTGACGCAGGAGAGTTTTCTCTTCAACGGCACGGTGCGAGAGAACCTTCTCATCGCACGGCGCGCGGCGTCCGAGGCGGAGTTGTGGGCAGCGCTGGAGAGCGCCAACGCGCGCGCTTTTGTCGAGCGATTGCCCGAGGGCTTGGACACGCGAGTGGGCGAACGCGGTGTCAAATTGAGTGTGGGCGAACGCCAGCGCGTGTCGATCGCCCGGGCCTTGCTGCGCAATCCTCCCATCCTGCTGCTGGACGAAGCCACCGCCAGCGTGGACACGGAGACGGAGCGTTTGATTCAAGAAGCGCTCGACCGTCTGATGAGACAGCGCACGAGTTTTGTCATCGCGCATCGGCTCTCGACGGTGCGGCACGCGGACCGCATTTATGTGATCGAGCGCGGGCGCGTGAAGGAGTCGGGAACGCACGACGAGTTGATCCACCAGGACGGGCTTTATGCCTCGCTGTGCCGGACCTCGTTGATCGGAATGGAATGAGGCTCAATCCTTCGAGTCGATGTCGCCGGATTTGCGGATGGCGCGCAGAAGGCGCCAGATGATGTAGAGAGAGGCGGCATAACCGAGGCTGCCGAAGACGGAAACACCGCCGAGCAGGGGCGGGGCCTCGCGGCTCCACAATTCGGAGGAGCCGAGAAAAAGAGCGGCGGCAATGACCCCGATGACGAGGCGGTTGACGATGGGGTCGAGGTGGCGGTGGTCGAGATGAACCGTCAGCGTGCCGTCACGGAATCGCTCCAGCAGATCCTTCAAATCACGCGGCAGATTGCCGAGCAGGCGGTCCCAGTCACGATACATGCGGCGCGCCTTTTTGGCCAGACGCAGCGGTGACATGCGGCGGCGCAGGATGCGATTGTAGTAGGGCTCCATCAACTCCACCAAACTGAGCCCGGGGTGGAAGATGCGGGACGTGCCCTCAAGCAGAATGAGGGTGCGGAGCAGCAAGGCCAGCGGCGGCGGCAGCACGATTTGATAACGGCGGATGATGTTGAAGAGAGCGCCGAGGGCCTCGCCAATACGCACATCCGCCAGCGGACGCCCCACGTAGTCGGCGACGAATTCGTCGATCTCACCGATGAAGCGGCCGCGATCGACCTCGACATTGGCGGCGCCGATTTGAGTGAGCTGGTTGACGACCTCCTCGGCATCGCGCTCGACCACGGCGAAGAGCAGACCCTCGACATCCTCCAACAGGCGGTCATCGATGCGGCCGACCATGCCGCAGTCAATCACGCCGACGACGCCACCCGGCAGCAGCATGAGGTTGCCTGGGTGCGGATCCGCGTGATAGAAGCCGTCGCGGAACACCATGTCGAGATACATGCCGGCGCCGCGGCGGGCAAAGGCTTCCAGGTTTTCCCCGGAGTTTTTCAAGCCAATGACATCGGTGCCCGGCACGCCTTCCAGGCGGTCCATGGTCAGCACCTGGCGCGAGCACCAATCAGGATGCACTTCGGGGATGTGCACGTGCGGATCATGCTCGAAATGGGCGGCGAAACGCTCGAGGTTGCCGCGCTCGACAGCGAAATCCATCTCCCGGAGCAGGGACTTGCGGAACTGGCGCACGATGGCCACCGGTTGATAGGGACGCAGCACGGCGGAGTGGCGCTCCAGCAATTCAGCCAGTCCCTGCACGATTTCGAGATCCGTTTCGGCTTGCGCCGCGACCCCTTTGCGCCGCACTTTGACAACGACCTGGCGGCCTGAGGGCAGCACGGCGGCATGGACCTGGGCGATGGAGGCTGCGGCCAGAGGCGCGTCTTCAAACTCGGCGAAAAGAGCTTCGATCCTGCCGCCGAGTTCGGTTTCGATGATGTTGCGGGCAATGGCGGGATCGTCCGCCGGCACATTGGACTGGAGTTTGGCCAGTTCATCGGTGAGCTCCGGGCCGAGCAGATCGGCGCGGGTGCTGAGCATCTGGCCGAGCTTGATGAAGGTGGTGCCTAGCTCAGTCAGGGCCAGACGAATCCGTTGCGCTGTGTTCATGTCGCGCAGCATCTGGCCATCGGAGCTGCGCAGGCGATCAGCCAGCCAGGGAAATTTGAGGCCGCCAAACCAGTCCGAGAGGCCGTATTTGCCCAGAATGGTGGTGATTTCGGTGAGGCGCTTGGCGTGGCGCTCCAGGCGAAGAAGGGCATCGAACTTCATGACGCGGGTTCGGTTGGAGTTTCGGCGTGCAAGGAGGCGGCCTGGGGCTGCCAGTTCTCCCGGCTCATGCGGCCGCGCAGATTCAGTTGCGCATCGAGCGCGGCGAGCTTTGCCGGATTGAGATTGGCAAGCTGCTCGAAGGTGGTGACGCCGGCTTCATGCAAACGGCGATTGATCACAGGGCCAATGCCGCGAATGCGGGTGAAGTCGTCAGCGCGGGCGGCTTGCAACTGGCGGGCGACGTCGTGCTTTTCATCGCGCAGCCGCAGCAGTTCGCGCTCCAGGCTGAGCTGGCGCGCCTGGGCCTCCTGCAACTCGCGTTCCAGCGCGCCGTTCTCCGGCTGAAGGTCGCGCACGGCATCGCGTTCCTCGCGTGCGAGACGCGCCGCTGCCGCCTCGTCATCGATTCGCTTTTCCAGGGTGGTGACTTGCACGCGCGCGCGCCTGCCGCGCCAGCGCCAGCCGAGGAGGAAAAAAACAGCCGCCGCCGCGGTCAGCAGCACCAGCATTTGGGTGATGAGCCAGAGAAAGCCACTCATGGTTTGTCGTCAGTGGGTGGAGAGTCCAAGCCGAGGGAGCGCATCTCCTCGAGACAGGGTTGCAATGCGGCCGTGACCAGGGAGGTGTTGAGACCGCCGGGCAGGCTTTCCGGTGCAAGCTGGGAATTCCCTTGGAGCAAAGACTCGGGCAGGCGCCGCCAAGGCTGGCCGGGCAGGGCGACGGCGAGGATGGAGCCGTCCGGCGCGGCGACGGGCACGCTCTGCAGCGTGTGTTGAATGGTGGCAGAAGTGGCGCAAGCGCCGGTGACCTCCACTTCGTCGCGCACGCTCCAGCCCGCCGGGTAGGCGCGTTTCACCGCTTCGACCAATTGCGCACGCAAGGCCTCCTCCGCCAACTGGCCGCCGACCACGACGCGGCCGGCATAAGCAGCGAGCGTGATGAAAGCGGGGCGCGGCGGCGCGGGCAGCGCGGGGATGCCGGCATGCGAGCCATTCAACCAGTCGAGCACCAGAGCATGATCTTCGGCGATTTCGGCGACTTCCACGCCGGAGGGCAAATCGTGACGCCACGAAGCCGCGTCGTTTCCAGCTTTCGGATCGAGCGGGGTCCAGTTGCCACCGGGCAGGCCGAGCAGGAAGGTTTTCTTCATTTCGCCGGTCTGGATCAGGGCGGTTTCGGGGACACCCAGGGGCGGCCCGGGCCGGCGCTCGCCGCTGGCGCGCAGGTCGTCGAGAATGCGGCAGCCGGGCAGGGCGGTCATGATGGCGGAAAACAGCGCGCGTTTGGATTCGAGATCGAAGACCTCGCCGCGCAGCAGCACCTGATCACCGCGCTGGCCGAGAATGACATGGGCAGGCGGCAGCCGGCGCAGGCGCTCCTGCTCCGCCTCCCAGGCAGCCTCGGCCAGCAGATGCTCGCGCACGCGAGTCTGCAGAGGCTGGACGCGTTCGCGCCATTCAGACTCCGATAGACCGAGGGCTTGCAGCGGCCCGGGCATTGCCCCGGCGGCTTCGAGTGGCAGCTCCTGCCAAGCGCCGCCGACGGCTGCGGCAAGCAGTTTGGCCGACTGGCTTCCGCGCGCCTCCGGGGCGGGCAGGACGCGCACGGTCTTGATCCAATCCGCCGCCTCGTCAAAACGGCGGTTGTCCACTTGCAAACCAAACTCGATCTTGCCGCGCCAGGTGGGCCAGCGGCGTCGCAGTCCCTCTTCCAGAGCCTCACGCTCCGCATTTGACGCGCAGACGCCGATGATTTCCACCTCAAAACCACGCACCGCCGCCAGCAGCCAGCCGGGATCGAGAGGCCGCACCCGCAGTGAGCCTTCCGCGGCGACTCGGGTGACCGGATTCCATGGATTGCCAGGTGTCCGCAAGTCGTTGCGCATGGTTTCGACGAGCAGTTGCGCGTCGGCGTTGGAGCGCACCGTGCCGTGCAGTCGCGCCGTTTGCCCTTCAAACACCACGCTGAGCCGGTTGAAGCGTTCGCCACCGGCCTGTGCCTCCAGCTGATTCAAAGCATCCTGGGCAGCGCTGTGAAGCCGGTGCAGCAAATTTGGCCCAGAGAGCAGCACTGCCGCTGCCCCAAACAGCAGCAAACAGCCTCCGGCCACGATCCACTCACGACGACTCAGCATATCCAGCTCGAAAGATAACGCCTCCCGCGCCGACTGCCCACAAAAAGATGGCTGGTGGCGCGGATGAAGCATGTCTTTTAACCACGGCAGTGTTGACCTGCTTGAGCCGGGCGGAGCGAAGCAAGCAGTAACACAGGCTTCCAACCTGTGCTGCCATGCAGGCATCTTGCCTGCATTGAACTCATTTGCTGGCCGGATTAATACGTCCGGTGCTGGGCGGCGGCACAAAGCGGTTCATCCGGAAAGTGGGTGCATTTGGGACTCCGTGATGCGGGGAAAAGCGACGGCGCACGCGCCGCCGGGTCCATGCCGCCAAACCGGCCCTCTTTCAGTGCCGTCTCCAGGTTCTCCCAGGAATTGCAATAGGAGCCCTCCAGCCCGAAATCCCGCATCATCGCCCCGGTTTTGTGCGTGTTGCCCGGCAGCGCGATGACCGGCGTGCCCGCCAGCCAGGCCAGGGTCACGCCGTGGAAACGCCCGCTGACCACGCCGTCGTGGCGCGCCATCAGATCGATCAAGGCCTCCGGCGAGTCCTTCCACTCGCACATCGCGAGCACGGCGGCTCCGCGCGCCCCCGCCGCTTTGGCGACCCAGTCGTTGGAGCGCTTGTTGAAACTGTCGAGGATGCAAATCTGCTTATTGGGCTTCATTTATTCTGTAGAATAGTTGCAGTCTGACCCTGTTCTCCGGAGTTTTTTGTAAAATTGGCATTAGTGGCGGCTAGGGGTTGACACTGTTTTCTCGATTTTTTCGCGCTCTTATAAGAACGCCGGTAACCATTTCAGCTACCACTGAAATCACTATGAAAGGAGTCAACATAAATACCCCAACCGAAATTAGCGGATCATTTATAAATGAAAACAAATATATAATTTCACCGATGAATAGTCCTATTGAAAACACCGGTAGTTTGGATGCAAAGCAAAGGCCCGCGAGCGCAGGAAGAACTATATGTGTACTTGGCAAGTATAGCTCGCTCGCTAAGCTCTTACCATCCCATGATTCAACACCCAATAAAGGCATCATGGCATACTGAATCAGTAATCCAAATGCCATACCAATAAAAAAAGATGGAAATTTCATGCTTGATTATGATTTCTTGCGGCATTCACAATATTCTTCTTGGAAAACAGGGTCGGGTTCAATTTTTTGACAAATCAGTTGCTGGACGAAAGCTGGAGAGTGGTTGCCGCCCCTTCAATTCCGGCAGGCTTCTGTGTTGAAGTCATCGTAAACATTGAGTTGCTCGGATTCTAAATTTCTGATCAGCCGCTGGCAATTTCGTTCTCATTATAGCCCCCAGCCCCGTTCCTCGCGTACTCATGCGCCGTCACCATCGCCCTGTCGCCTTCGGACGGGCCACAAACCTCCCGCGCCCGTAGCAACCAGACCCGGAATTCCTTGTAATATCGCGCCAAGCCCATCGGGATCAACGGTTTCCGTGATGGTCACGCTGTTCGCCTCGGGAGACGGAGAACCTGACGTTTCGTTCGAAGGATCGTTTTTCATGGTTTGGTTTCGGCTTTCTCATTTGTGAGGGTCATGATTCAATATGTTCATACCACCATGGTTGGTTTTGCGAACCCGCCAAGCGCCGAAGGGGGATCATTCGGCGGCGGCTTAAAATCCGCATTTTCGCGATTAAACCAAAAACCGATGCAAAAAGACGAGCCTAAAATACTTTTTGTGCTCAAAAAAGCATCATGGCTTAAATATAATAAAGGGCACCTCTGGAAACCCGGCATCCGGTGTGAATCAAACTTCCAGCCTGATGGGCGCATTGAGTTTGCAGTTTGATCATCAATGCCTCCCAACCTGGAAGGTTGGAGGACAATTCAGGCTGGAAGCCTGAATTACCGGTAACCAGAGGCGCCCTCCGGTCTGGAACGAAGCGCGGCGCGCCAGCGTCCTGGACTGCGGCGGTGTTGCTTCGCGCCGCCTCACGGCGCTCAGCCTTGCGGGGCAGCCTGCGGCTGGCAGTCTCGCTGCGCTCGGCTCGTTGCTTTTCGTGCTGCTCACCCGGTTCCTGCACCTGCCTGCCAAAACCGCCGTCCTCAAAAGCTCCAGAGGGCTGGAGCACTCCAGGACGCTGCCGCGCGTTTCCACTCCTTTTCCCATGAAAGCATCCGCCCAGGCGTGAATCTCAATCCCGCGCCCACTTCCCGGATGAACCCGTCTTTGCCGGTTGAGAAAGCGATTGATGGAGGCGAAGAAGAGACGCGTTTTGCCGCTCCGCCCATTTGCCCATGCCGCTGAATTTTGTTCGCTACAAGCACGCCCGTTTCTCCGCCCGCTTTCCGGACGGCTTTCGCTATTCGAAGTCGCACTACTGGATGGCTCCGGTGGCGGAAGAGCCCGGCTTGTGGCGTGTTGGGTTCACGAAATTCGCCACGCGCATGCTGGGGGAGCTGGTGGACTGCGAGTGGACACCTGCTGAAGGGGCGCCGGTGGCAGCGGGCCAGACCGTGGGCTGGGTGGAGGGTTTCAAGGCGGCCTCGGACGTGTACTGCGTCATGGAAGGCGCCTTCGCCGGTGGCAATCCGCATTTGAAGGTGGACGCCTGCGTGGTGCGCAGTGATCCCTATGAGGTGGGCTGGCTTTATGCCGTGCGTGGCGAGCCGGAGCCGGAGAGTCTGGACGTGCAGGGTTACATCGAGTATTTGGACGGCACCATCCAGCGCATGGCGGCGGAAGGGCATGGGGAGGAAAGCGGCGAGGAGGCCTGAAAAACGCAATCCCTGGCATTTCCTGCGTTGCGCCCGACGTTAAGTAAGGGAAGAGACGCTGTCCGCCGATTCAATGATTTATTCGCTCACCTCCCGCATCCTGCGCACCGTGGACCCGGTTTGCCTGGCCAAGATCGGCTGGAATTTCGGCTTCAAAGGCGCGCGCTCCGTGCTGCGTTTCAAGCAGCGCTTCGAGCGGACGGGCGAGGTATTTCCGCCCTTCCTCTACCTGTCCATTTTGAACTCCTGCAACCTGCGCTGCCAGGGCTGCTGGGTGGATGTGGACAAACCGCGGCAGGCGATCAGCCTGGACGAGCTGAACAAGATCGTGCATGACGCGAAACGGCGCGGCAATGCCTTCTTTGGCGTGCTCGGCGGCGAGCCGTTCATGCATCCGGAGCTGTTCGATTTCCTGGCGGCGCATCCGGATTGTTATTTTCAAATCTTCACCAACGGCCAGCTCATCACCGCCAAAGCGGCGGAGACGCTGCGCAAGCTCGGCAACGCCACGCCGCTGGTGAGTGTGGAGGGAAACAGCACCGTCAGTGACGAGCGCCGCGGCAACAAGGACGTGCTCAATCGCACCCTGCGCGGTCTGCGCAACTGCCTGGAGGCGCGCCTGCTGACCGGCGTGGCCACCAGCCTTTGCCAGAGCAACATCGATGACCTGCTGAGCCGTGACTGGCTGCAAAAGCTCATCGGCATGGGCGTGCACTACACCTGGTATCACACCTACCGCCCGGTGGGGCCGCAGATCAACGAGCAGCTCGCCCTGACGCCGGCCCAGATCACTCAGGCGCGCCGGTTCATCACCTCGATGCGCGCGCGGATGCCGATCGCGATCGTTGATGCCTATTACGATCACAATGGCAAGGCGCTGTGTCCGATGGCCACCGGCATCAGCCACCACATCGGCCCGACCGGCGGGGTGGAGCCGTGTCCGATCATTCAGTTTGCCACCGACAGCGTGCGCACGCAGCGGGATCTGTACGACGTGCTGACGCAGTCGGCCTTTTTGAAGGATTTTCGCGAGACGGCGGCGCGCCACACGCGCGGCTGCATCGTGCTGGAGCGGCCGGACTTGGTGAAGGAGCTGGCGCAACGCCATGGCGCGCGCGACACCACGATCCGGCAGGCGGCGCTGGCGGAGGTGTCGGCGATGACGCCGCGCACCAGCCAGTGGCGGGACGAGGAGGAAATCCCCGAGCAGCACTGGATGTACAAGGTGGCGAAACGCTTCTTTTACCACGACTTCGGCGTGTACCGGCAGTTGGACCCGGCCGCGCACGCACCGTAATGGCCCGTAGTGAGCCTGAAATGCGGTTTGCACGTGAAGGATTTCACGAAAAGAGCATTGACGCTCAGCGGGCCAGTCCGTTAAATATGGTTTTCCCGAAAATACCCACGCTGACAAGTCCCCACACCCATGAGCGAAGATTCCACCCCGCCGCCGCCATCGACCAAAACCAGTGCCGTGCCGTTGAAGAAAGAAACGGTGCGCATCACCTTGCGAGCGCGTCCGGGAGCCGGTGTCACCCAGGCGCGTGAGGCGACCTCCCCTGTGGCCGTGCCGCAGATCGCGAAAAAGGCCACCGCGCCCATTCAGCTTCCCTCCGCTCCGCTGCCGCCGCCGGCGCCCAAGAGCAGCACCGCGCCAATCAGCGTGGTCGCCCCGGTGCCGCCTCCTGCGGTGCCCGCGCCGACGGCTCCCGGAGCGCCCGCGGTTCCGCGGCCAGCGGTGCCTGCCGCGCCCGCTGCTCCAGGTGCGCCGCGTCCGGTGGCGCCTGGCGCCCCGCGCCCCGCAGCTCCGGCCACTCCAGGTGGAGCGCGCCAGGAAACCGGCGCCATGACGACTCCCCTGGCGCCGCGCCCCGCGCCGCGCCCGGTGGGGGCTGGAACCGCGCCTTTGGCTGCGGGTGCCGGCACCACGGAACTGCCGAAGGCAACGGTGAAACTTCAAGTCGGTCCCGGAGCGCCCGCGCCGCGTCCACGCATCGCCACCCCGTCCGCCGCGCCGGTCAAACGCGCCGTCAAAGAGGATGCCGAGCAGCTTTACGACGAGAAAGACCCGGAAGCTGGCTTGGTCCCGCTGTCGGTGGCATGCCTGATTTTGAGCGTCGTGCTGCTGGTGGTGCAAATGCTCGGCACGGACGTGGTGACCACGGCTCCTGCTGGCCAGCCCTCGGCGCTGATGGTGCCGGAAGTGACGCGGGTGGACTGGGAAAACAAGGACGCCACCGGCACCTGGAGAAACAGCTTTGATCGCATCCTGCCGGAGATTCCTCAATAAAGGCCAGACCGGGAAATCAGACCCTTCGATCCTCACTTTTTAACTTCGCTCGATCCAATGCAAATCCTTGCCTGGCTGGTTATTGCGCTTTCTGCCGCGACTTTGGTGATCAACGTGCTGACGCGCTCCGGGGGTTGAGATTCCTCAGCTCCACGGCCCGCTGCTGAGCGGACATGAGCAAGGCCCAACTCCGTTCCGAGTTCCGCCGGTTGTCCGCCGGACCGCTGGCAAGTGTTGCGTCCGATGCTCATGAGCGTTTGACGGCGCGCGTGCTTGATTGGTGCCTGCAGCGGCCCGAGATGCGGACCATCACTTTGTTTGGCGGCTTGCCCGGCGAGCCCGATCTGGCTTCGTCGCTTGGCGAGCCGCTGCGTGCCGCCGGGCGCCGGGTGGCCCTGTTCGCGATTCAACCCGGTTTGGATCATGCCATGGAGGCGTGGCTAGTAGCGTCTTTGCCGGCGATGCGACGCGGGCTGCATGGTGTGTGGGAGCCGGATACCCGTCTGGGGCGCCGCCTCGATCCTGATGAGATTGATGTGGTTTTGGCGCCAGGCTTGTTTTTTTGCCCGCAGAGCGGCGCGCGCCTGGGACGCGGGGGCGGTTTTTTTGATCGTTATCTCGAACGCGCCAAACGGGCTCTGAAAGTGGGTGTCGGATTGGACTGGCAGTTGCGCGCCGGTTTGCCGGCGGAGGCGCATGATCATCCGTTGGACGGATTGCTCACGGAAAGTCGCTGGATCGACTTGAGAGGCGTCGTCAAGCCAGCAGAGGCGGTGTCATCTCAAACGGTGGAATGACCGCCGCCACGGGTTTGCCTGCGCTGGTGGCGCCAAAAAACGAGCCGGTGGCGGTGCTTTCCGATTTGATGACGTGATAAGAATTGTACGTGAAGCTTTGGCCGGGCGCGAGCGAGGGGAACTGGCCCACCACGCCGTCGCCCTCCACCACCAGGGTGTCGCCGTCGGCGTCTTTGACGATCCACTTGCGGCCGAAAATGTTCACCGTTTGATCGGAGGCGTTGTGGATGGAGATTTGGTAAACAAAGGGGTGCGGCCGGTCAGGCGGAGCGGGACGGGAAACGTCGTAAACGACGCTGTCCACCGTCACGGAAAGTCCGTCCAGAGGTTCGAATTTGGCAGCCACGCTTATTGAATAGCAGCAGAGCGGGGCGTCTCAAGGGCAATCGTGGCGCTGGCGGTCATTGCATTGACTTGGCAGGCAGCTAGAATGCCGTTCGCATGTCCGCCAACCCGCCGCCTGTTTTGTCCATCGCCGGCTCCGATTGCTCGGCTGGCGCGGGCATTCAGGCGGATTTGAAGACGATGGCGGCCTGTGGCTGCTACGGCTTGACGGCGGTCACAGCGGTGGTGTCGGAGACGCCTGGCCGGGTGTCGCGGCTGGCGCTGATGGAGGCGGGCTTGATCGCGGATCAAATCCGCGTGCTGTTTGAGGGGTTTCCCATCGCCGCGGCCAAGACGGGCATGGTGGGGGGGCTTGAGCAAGTGCGCGCGGTGGCGGCGGCCTGGCAACGGCATGGCGCGGGCGTGCCGCTGGTGGTTGATCCGGTGATGGTGGCCACCGGGGGCGGTCGTTTGCTGGAAGATGAAGCGGTGCGTGGCTACATTGAAACCATGCCCGCCCTGGCCACCGTACTGACGCCGAACATGGATGAAGCCGCGGTGCTGTGGGGCAGGGAAGTGGCGGATCGTGAAGCGATGGCGGCCTGCGCGCGGGATTTGGCGGAGCGATTTGGCACGGCGGTGCTGGTCAAAGGAGGTCATCTGGCCGGCGACCGCGCGGACGATGCGCTCTGTCATGCCGGCGGGTTGGACTGGTTTGAGGCAAAACGCATTCCCGGCGTGCAAACGCATGGCACGGGTTGCAGTTATTCGGCGGCGATTGCCAGCGGACTTGCGAATGGCGGCTCGCTGCTGGAAGCGGTTGCCCAAGCCAAGCAGTTTGTCAGCCGCGCCATTGAGCGTTATTACAACTGGACGACGCCGGGTTTTGGCCACGTTCATGCTCTCAATCACCTGGGATGAAAATCTCCGCCTGTCAGAATCGCCGCCTTCGCCCCTTGCCATCGGCAAGGCGCGCTGCGCTGTTGCTGACGGGCACGGCGCTGGTGCTTTGCGCGCCGGCGAAGGAGCCCGCTGATCTGACCCAGGCGGGTGTGCAGGCCGCGTTTCAGATTCTGCGCCAGGATTACATTCGCGCGGCCGACCTGGATTTCGACACCCTCAACCGGGCAGCCTTGGATGGGCTGTTGGAGCGCCTGCAAGCGGGAGCGCGAATCGTGCCGATTGGCCCATCCTCGACCGATGCAAAATCGGAACCACGGGTGCTGGAGGGACGCCTGGCAGATCAAATCGGCTGGGTGCGGCCGCTGTCTTACGCGCCTGAGGAGGTGGAACTGCTCGTGCAAACCTTGACGAAGCTTCGCAACGAGGGTTGCAAGGCCCTGATTCTGGATTTGCGCGCGCCAGCACCGGGCGCGGTGTTCGAGACGGCGGCGGCCATGTTGGATTGCTTCGTGCCACCTGGCCGCACGCTGTTTCGTTTGGCTCAGGCGGACAAGCCGGATGCCGAGCTGTTTATCAGCTCGAAGGACGCTTGCTGGCAAGGTCCCGTCGTTGCGCTGATCAGTGCTCAAACCAGCAGCGCTGGCGAGGCGGTTGCTGCGGTGTTGCAGGATCAGCGGCTGGCGGTGCTGCTGGGCGAAAAAACCGCAGGCGCGACCGCGCGTTACCAGTCACTGCCTTTGGACGAAAAGCATGCCTTGCAGTATGCCAGCGCGGAGATGCTGCTGGCGGACGGGCGGTCAATTTTTCAAAAAGGGCTGCAACCGGATCTGGAGATCACCATGACGGCACGGGATCAGGAGATGGCTGCCAAGCTCATGACTGAGGGGCGGGTGCGCGAACTGGCGCATGAGGTGGCGCGTCCGCGTTTCAACGAGGCGGCCCTGGTGGCCGGGCGCAACCCCGAGTTGGAGTCCTACTTGCGGCGCTCCAGCGTTGAGGGGGATCAGGAGGAGCGGCATCCTCCCGCCGATCCCATGCTGCAGCGCGCGGTGGATTTGTTTCAAACCCGCTGGCGGCTGGACGGCTTCAAATTGCCCTGGGAGGAAACGAAGAAGGCGCCGCCGGACGAGCCGGTCCCGCAAGTGCGCAGGGCTGCGCCCGTCTCCGGCCCTGGCGCGACCAATCGATAACATGGCCGAGAGCATTCCCGATTTCATCGAAGCCACCGTTTGCGTGGAGCAGCCGTTGAGTGAGCGAACCGCGCAGGTGCGATTGCCGAACGGCAGAAAGGTCTTCGGCTACCTGGCAAAGGCCGCGCAGGAGGAGCCGCTGCAAGCGGGAGCGCAGTATCGCGCTCGTTTGTTCGTGGCGGATTTCAGTCGCGCGGAGTTGCTTGCGCCAGCGGGCGCAGCCTAGGCGGCCAGGTCCATCTGATAAAAATCGTGGAACACCTGGCGATACACTTCGCGCTTGAACTTGGGCACCCAGGAGAGTTCGAACAGCGCGGGTGAGATCCAGCGCCAGCGGCCAAACTCCTGGTTGTGCGCATCGAGGTGAATGTCCTCGTCCCGGCCTAAAAAGCGGCAGCGAAAATAGGTCTGCTCCTGGCCGCCGTAGATGCCGTATTTCAACCGGTTCTTTGGGAAGGCGTAGCGATAACCAGTGCGGGTCTCGATGATCTCGACATGCTGCGGTTTGACGCCGATCTCCTCCTCGAGTTCACGGTAGAAGGCTTGTTCCAATTGCTCGCCGCTGTCCACACCGCCCTGCGGAAACTGCCAGGCGCCTTTCATGCCGAGGCGTTCCGCCACAAAAATCTCCCCGGTGCCGCGCTCCAGGATGGCTGCGACATTGGGGCGGAAGAGGATGGGAGGTTCGGGTGGCGACGTGGCAGCTTCGTCAGGCATTTGGGACGGATGCTTTGTGAATACGTCATGCTGGCCATCCTGCACGGCCTTTTGCGCGCTTTTTTCTAAACCTGCACCAGCCGTCTGGCGCGCAAAAAGAGCAAGTGACAGTCGATCTGTCCAACGGGCAGACGTGCCAGGCGCGCCACCGCCCGCCGGTAAAGCGCAAGCTGCGGCGCGTAGCCCTGGCATTTCTTTTCGAGCACGGCTTCATCGCCAATCTCGTCGGTCTTGAAGTCGATGAGGCGCGCATGGGTGACCGTGCCATCAGCAGCGATGTCAAGAATCACGCGGTCAAAAACGCCTGAAACCCAGCCGCCTTCGTCGATGAAATCGAAGGCCTTCTCCCGCCAGAGGCGCGCTCCGGCGACGGGCTGGACAAAGGCCGCCGCCAGCGCCGGGTCGTTCAATGCGGGCAGCACGAGATCGAGCGCGAGCTTCACGGCATCGTCGTTTTCTTGGATCAAGCCGCGTGCGTTCCAGCGAGCATGCAGCGGCTCCAGCGGCGCTCCGGCAGTCCACCACTCCACCTCCGCCAGCAACTCGTGAACCCGCGAGCCCAACTGGCGGCCCAGGTCGCGCTGCGGGGACAGCAGCACATGGCCTGGCAGGGTGAAATCTTCTTCGCCAGAAGGGGTGCGGCGGCGCTGGCGCGGCTGGTTCTCGCGCAGCAGCTCAGCGAGCAGCGGGCTTGGTTCCGCGGGCGGCGGCGCTGCTGGCGCGCGCTCGCCAAACTGCTCAAACCAATCCGAGCCACCCTCCTGCCACAAGATGCCCGCGCTTTCGTGATCGAGTTCGAGCCGGTCCATCTCCTCCGTGCCGAGCTGGCTGCGCAAAAACGCTGCCGGGTTCAGAGCGCCCGGCTTTTTGGGCGGCGGCGGCGTGATCAAGTACAGCGCGCGCTTGGCCCGCGTCATCGCCACGTACAGCAGGCAGAGCGATTCAAACGCTGTCACGGCGCGCACACGGCGCTGGTGCCCGCGCAAAACCGAATCGGTCTCGGCATAGACTTTGAGCGGATTCTGCAGCACCCAGTTTGTCTGGCCGTCCTCCTGCTCCACCAGCCATTCGGAACCACGCCGCTTGTCCATGGAGTCTTTGCCCAGTCCGGCGGGAATCACGATGTCGAACTCCAGGCCTTTCGACTTGTGAATGGTCATCACTTGAATGGCTTCTGCGCTGGCCGGCCGGGCCAGAGAGTGCTCGCGCGCCTGCTGCAAAAACAGGTCGATGTCACGGCTGCCTGTCTCGTCAAAGCTGGCGCAAAAGCCGGCAAACTCGTTGAGGCGGCGATGGTGAAAAGCGTCGAGGCCAGGCATGAACTCGCGCAGGCGCTGCGTCCACTCCTGCGCGAAGCTGGCAAAACCGTGCTCGAACACGGCCTCACCGGTGCGCAAGGCAGAGGTCACGATTTGACGCTCCGCAGTCTCCAGCAAAGGCCGCAGCGGGCTCATGCGCAGGTGCTCCAAGGCGGCGCTGTCATCCGGGTGGGCCGCCAGTTGCAGCAGGGAAAGCAAGGCCAGGGTGACGACATTGTCGATGGCGGGCTGGATCTTGGATTCGGTCACCACCGGCATGCCGGTGAGCGCGCGCAGCGCTTCGGTGTAGTCGGATGCCTTGTCGTTGCTGCGCACCAGGACGGCGCAGGTCAGATTTCTCGCCAGTGGATTGAGGCGGCGAATGAGCGCGGCGGTGAGGCGCATCTCTGCGGAGAAGTCGGCGGGTTCGTCGGCCGCTCCTCCGGCTTCGCTGGTCTCTTCCTCGCTCGAGATTTGCAGCAAGGCCGCATAACCCGCCATCTCCGGCTGGCTGCTGGTGTGCGGTTCGAACTGCCAGTTTTCGGTCGAGCCGGGCAGCAGGTGCTCAATGGCGGCGCGGTCTGCAAACACCCGGTTCACGGCGGCCAGCACCTGCGGGCCGCTGCGGTAGGACGTGGACAGGGTGCCTGGTTGCACGTTTGGCTGGCCGCCCAGTTGGGCGAAAATCTTCGGCTCCGCCTGCCGCCAGAGGTAGATGGATTGTTTGACATCGCCCACGGCAAAAAAGCTGCGCTGGCCGTCGGCGTCCTGCAAAACCTCAGCCACCAATTTGCGCGTGACCCGCCATTGCGAGTGGCTGGTGTCCTGAAACTCATCCAGCATCCAATGGTGAAAACGCCCGTCGAGGCGAAACCAGATGTCCTCGTCCGGCCACAGGTGGTTCGTTTGTGCCGCCTCGCTCAGCAGCAGCGGAATGTCAGCGAACGACAGCCGGCCCGCGGCGCGCGTGTGTTGATGATAGACCGCCTCAAAGGCCGCGATGAAGTCGGCCAGCGCGCGGGTGCGCGTGGCGCGCACGAAAAAGTCGCGCCGGCTCAAACCCGTGGCGAGATTCAACCAGAGGCGCGCGAGGTCGCCGCTGATTTCAGACGGACGCCGTCCCCACGAGATCACCGCGCTGCCGCTGGCGAGTTCGTCCAAATGCGCCGCGGTTTTTTCCAAGAAGGCTGCCACCGCGCTGGGCGGTTTCATTCCCGGCGTGGTTTCCAGCACCGCGTCCACGAGGCTGTCCAAAGCCTTGGCGCCGGAGGGCGTGGTGTTTGGAAAGCGCTCGCGCAGGGCGATGGCCAACTGCTGCAGTTCGGAGGTGCCGGGCAGCGAGTCGGTCCAGTCCGGCCAGATGCGCGCCGGATCGCCCCAGCCGTTTCCGCTGCTCTCTTTCCAGAGCAGGTGGTTTTTGCCCACCCAATCGCGCAACAGGCCCTCGATGCTTTTGGATTCGCTGCCAAATCCTGCCTGCTTGATCGCTTGCAGAATCAGCCCGGTGGTGGCGTCATTCGTGTTGCGCTGCAGTTGGTCGAGCAGCGAGTCGAGCGCCTCCATCTGGGCGCGTTTGGCTTCCTCCTCGTCCATCACCGTGGACGTCGCGGGCAACCCGTTCTCAAAGGGAAAGCAGTTGGCGATGGCGCCGAAGAAGCTGTCCAGGGTGCCGAGGCGCAGCCGGTTCGAACAGCGGGTGAGGCGGCGCAGCAACTTCGCGTAGTCCACATCGGCCGGCACCGCAGGCTGCGCGCCTTTGAAGTAGTCGCGCGCCGAGTCCTGGCCGGACGCAAGCCGCGCCAGTTTGGTCAGGATGCGATTGAAAAACTCGCCCGCCGCCTTGCGGGTGAAGGTCATGGCGACAATCGAAGTGGGATCCACGCCGAGCGCGAGCAGATGCAGGTAGCGCCGCACCAGTTGGTAAGTCTTGCCGGAGCCGGCGGAGGCGGAGATCAGTTCGTGGCGGAAACCGCGGCTGGTTGGGGAAGTCGTGCTCATGCCGATGAATCAATCCGCCAGCGCCAGCAACGTCACCCGCAGGCGCTCGCAACGCGCCACCACTTCATCCCAGCCCAGCACCAGCGTGCGGCTTGCTTCGACCGCGATGACATCGACACCGGCCGCCGCTGCGGTTTGAATCGTGTCGGGACCGATCACCGGCACATCAAAACGCATGTCTTGCCGGGGCTTCGACACCTTCACCAGAGTGGCCTCACCGCGCCCCAGCGCGCCGCCGCGTTTCACCGCTTCATTGGTGCCTTCAAACGCCTCCACCGCCAGCACCGTGCCCTTTTTCACCACCACCGTTTGGCCAATGTCCAGCCGGCTGGTTTCCTTCGCAATGCGCAGGCCGTAGCGCGCATCCAGCCAGCGGCGCTCCTTGATCTTCGGACCTGCCACGAGGCCCTCCGCTGGCATCAGGTGTTCGAGAAACGTCGTCGCTGGCAGCAGGGTGATGCCCTCCTTCGCCATCTCCTCGCCGATGGCGCCGAAGAGGCTCTCCGCGTTGCGTTGCTTCAAGCGCGCCAGCATCAGCAGCGTGCGCATGTCAGGCCGCAGCTCGAAGAGATTCTTCGGCGCGATTTGTCCGACCATCACCGCCTGCTTTACGCCCTGGTCTTTGAAGAACTTGATCAGCTTGCCGAGCTGTCCGACACGCAGCCAAGTGATGGCATCCACCATCCCGGCCAGCTCGGGTTTGGTCTCGCTCTCAAACGCCACTGCCACCAGCCGCCGCACCCCGGCGCGGCGCGCCGCCGCCACGAAGGTCTCCGGGTAAATCCCGTTCCCGGCGATTAAGCCGATGCAATCCAGGGACGGCGCGTCAGTCATGACAAAAATGAATTGGAACCACGCAGGGACACGAATTCACGCGAATGGTGAGTCCCGAAATGAAAAGGGTTAGGTGGAGGCGCAAGGTTTCGTCAACCCGGTATTTCAATTTGTGTCCATTCGTGGTTCAAAAGCAAACCGGTGAGCCCGATGTCAAAGCAGATTGAAACGCGGGTTCTGCCCCATGAAGGCCTTCGGGTTGTGCCAGACCACCTGCTCGACCGCCGCCTCGCTCCAACCGCGCTGGCGCATGGCGCGCATCGTTTTCGGCACCGCCAGCGGATCGCTCACGCCCCAGTCGCAGGCGCTGTTCATCCAGATGCGCTCCGCCCGTCGTTGCTCCAGCATGTCGATGGCGCGGTGAGGCGTGCATTTGCTCTCCGGGTAAAGCGTGATGCCGCCCCAGAAACCCGCGTCGAGCACGAGATCGATCGTGTGCTCCTCGACGTGGTCGATGATGACCCGCTCTGGAGCGATGCCGGAGAAGCTTTTCAGCGCATCGACAATCAAGCGCGTGCCCTTCAGCTTGTCCTCCAGGTGTGGCGTGTGGATCAGCACCAGTTGCTCATGCTCCTGCGCGACTTGCAAATGCCGCTCAAAGATCGCCAGCTCGTTGCGGCTGTTCTTGTTCAGGCCGATCTCACCGATGCCGAGCACGCCCGGCTTTTGCAGAAACTCCGGGATCAGCGCGATCACCTCTTCCGCCAGTTTCAAATCCTCCGCCTCCTTTGGGTTGATGCACAGCCAGCAGTAGTGCGCGATGCCAAACTTCGCCGCCCGCTTCGGTTCGTATTCGGTGATCTGCCGGAAGTAATCGTAGAAGCCCTGGGCCGAGGCGCGGTCAAAGCCCGCCCAAAACGCCGGCTCGCAAATCGCCGCGCAACCCGCCAGCGCCATGCGCTCGTAGTCGTCCGTCACCCGGCTGACCATGTGTCCGTGAGGTTCGATGTATCGCATCACAATCTCCCTTCAAGAAGCCCCGTCCTGCCACGCGCCGATGGCGCCCTGCATGGCCGCCTTCTCCACCGGCTGCTCCGTCGGATCACTGAACGTCAGCAGCACCTGCCGTGCGCGCTCCGGCTCGTTCGCGTGCAGCTTTGCCAGCGCCGCTTGCAGTGCCGTCACGCGGAAATCATCGTCCTGGCCCGCGCGCTGCACGCGGTCGAAAAAAGCCGCCAGATCGATCAGTTTCGACCTCGCGTCCATGAAGCCGAGATCGACCAGGTTGACGAGTTGAGGGTTGGTCCAGGAGGGCATAGAGTCAACCTAGCCGCGCCTCCGCGCCGCTCAACTCCGAATCGACTCCCGCATGATCCTCCGCCAGCTCTCCGATCAGGCCCCTTTTACCACCAAGGACGGCAGCACCATCCGCAGCATCTTGGACCGCACCAACGCCCCCGTGCAAAACCAGTCCCTCGCCGAAGCCAGCGTGCCCGTCGGCCAGCCCACCGAGCGGCATTACCACAAGCTCAGCGAGGAGTTCTACTTCATCCTCGACGGGCAGGGCATGATGGAGATCGACGGCGACACCCGTGAAGTCGGCCCCGGCGATGCCATCCTCATCCCGCCCGGCGCCTGGCATCAGATCACCGCCACCCAGCCCCTCCGCTTTCTCTGCTGCTGCGCCCCGCCTTACCGCCACGAGGACGTATTTTTCGAATAGAACGGGCAATATTCTCCAGCACAGTTCATGCTGGCAGCCGCAATGAACCTCTGTCATGCAACCGGAAATGAAAAAATGCTGGAACCCTTGATTCTACGGGCTTCGGCACGCATTGCTGGATTTCGCGAAAGTGCGAAAAATGCCGAAAAACAAGCCAAAATCGACCCTTTCTTGCCACTTTTTTGCCCCGGATTTTGTCGATGCGAAGGCGCTTCATGGCGGTAAAATACTTCCATCTCTCTCATCCCAAGAGCCAAAAAAGGGCAATTTCCCTTGTGTTTGCCCTGTCGTTGATGAGGCATAAACAGTGGACTTATGCCTCAAAAAGAGGTATTATCATGAGCTATAAATAGAGGTTTTATAACTCATGGAGGCACCAAAAACATGGAACTGGCAGCAGGACCATTGGCCCGTGCTTCGCTACTCCGCTGACAAGCTGGAGGCGTCCGAAGCGCTCTTTCTACAGCAATCGGGTGTGTTTGCCGGATCGACCAGACACATCTCGTCCGGGGACATGAACGAATTGACGGTTGCCCTTGTCTGCGACGAAGCGCTGAACACGGCAGAAATTGAAGGCGAAATCCTCAATCGGGAAAGCCTGCAATCCTCCATACGGCGTCAATTCGGCCTCACCGCCGACAATCGAAAGGTCCCGCCCGCCGAGCGCGGCATGGCCGGGATGCGGGCCGATTTGTTTCACCATTTCGCTGAGCTGCTGACGGATGAGCTTCTGTTTCGTTGGCGCAAAATGCTTATGAACGGGCAGCGCGGCCTTAAAGAGGTGGGGCGTTATCGTGCGGATGAATCGCCCATGCAAATTGTCTCCGGTCCGATTCATGCTCCGAAAGTGCATTTTGAAGCGCCACCCGCGAAGATGGTTAAGGCGGAAATGCATCGCTTTATAAAGTGGTTCAACCAGACCGGCCCCAAAGGAAAAAACCCTTTGCCCGCACTGACCCGCGCAGGCATGGCGCACTGGCATTTTGTCACCATCCACCCTTTTGAAGACGGCAATGGCCGCATCTCGCGGGCGCTTGCCGAAAAAGCGCTGGCGCAGTCGCTCGGGAAAGCATCGTTGATTGCGCTGTCGCACGTCATCAACAGCAAGCGCAAGACCTATTACAGCGTCCTTGAACGTGGCAGCCGGGACAATGAGATTACAGACTGGCTGGTCTATTTTGCCGAAACCGTCCTTGAAGCGCAAAGTCTCGCGCAAGAGATGGTGGATTTCCTGATTGCGAAGACCAAGTTCTTTGACCGCCAGAAGGGCAAGCTGAAAGAGCGTCAGGAAAAGGTCATCGTTCGCATGTTCCGGGAAGGACCCGGCGGCTTCAAAGGCGGCTTGAGCGCGGAGAACTACATATCCATCACAGGAACGTCGCGGGCGACGGCCACCCGCGATTTGCAGGACCTCGTTTCGATGGGGGCGTTGCGAAAAGAGGGCGAGCGCAAAGGCACCCGCTACTATCTGATACTCGATGCATGATTTCTGGCTGCCCTCGTGGTTTGGCTTGCATGGGCCGCCGCGCCCGAAATCTGCCGCCGGCTGCTGGCAGGCTAGTGGTTCATTCCAGCAAATCTGAGAGGTTCAAATGACAAAATCATGATGGGTAAAATCATCCGGCTCAAAAATGATTCTACCCTCCATGATTTTGCCACAAGCATTCACCCGCCAACCTTGACGGATCGCGCCACTAGTAGTGTGTCAGGCTTTAAAAGATGGGATAGAGGCGTTTGAGTTTGATGCGGGCATCAGCGGTGGTGAAGCGCCAATCATAGGGACGGGCAGCTTTGTTGTGTTGCGAGTGCGTTGTCATGCCGCGATCTGATGTTGCAACTCTTCGCCTGTGGCGATGCGTCTGTCCAGGCATTGACGCTTGAGGATGCCTAGCTCGATCTGGGCCATGTTGAGCCAACTGCCGTGCTTGGGCGTGTGGTGGAACTCAAAGCGCTCCACCAACCCCCGCGCCTCTTCAGCGACAAAGACCTCATAGAGCGTGCTGGGACGATGGGTGTTGAGGTTGTGCTGCACCACCACGATCTTCTCCGCCTCAGGAAAGGTCTCAGGAAAGGCCTCGGAGAAAGCCTTGCGGATGCGGGCGTAGTCGGCCTTGGTGCGCGTGCCGGTGACTTGCACCTGCCGCCAGCCCAGCAAGGGAGCCACGAGCATGAAGTAGGACTCCACCCCTTGGCGCTGATACTCGCTGTCCACGCACAGCGCGTCACCCGGGCGCATGGGCAGCGGCTCACGCACTTCGTCGAGCAGTTGCACGCTGGCTTCGTCCAGACAGACGAGTGGTCGCAGGGGGTCGGTTGTCCCCGCCGCTTTCAGGCGGAGATCACTGTAGTAGGCGAGCCCAAGCGGCAGGATGCCGCTTCCACCAACAGCCCGCGCCGCGCAAGCCACCGCTGTTGAGCGCCATCAAACAGTCATCCGCAGCGATCTTGACAAACTCAGCCGTTTTGTATCCGATCAAGGGCTTAGACAACACCAAATCCCATCAAACATGAACCAAAACAACAAACCTATGAAGCCAGGTGCCCACTGGCTAGCCGCGATTAACCGTGCCTTCATCTCACTCCTCGCGCTCTGGATGCAGACGGGTCCTGATTCAGGCGCATGGAAACCCGCCTTCTATACTTTCATCGTGAGATTCGAGAGCAGGTGGAGACGTTGCAGCAGACGAAGTCAGATTGATCTGCTGCCGCCGCATCACCTGCTGGAGCGCATCGTTCTGACTTGTCGCCGAGCTTCGAGACTCGCTGTCTTCCACCACCGGCCATGAAAAAGCCCGCCCGCATCGCCCTCAAAGTCGTGGCAGTGGTTCTCCTGCTCGCAATCGTGGCCATAGCCGGACTTTGGTGGCGGCTTCGACCTGACGGCAAGGGCAGGCTTGTCCCATTCTTCGAGCGGATCGACATGGCAGCCTATCAGCCCTTCGCCTCCGGCGTGAAGGCCAGTGTGAAGCTGCGCTTGTTCGAGGGATTGCCTCATCAGGGATGGGAGAAAGACCTTCTGAAAAGTGAGTTGGCCAGCAAGCAGACCTTCAAGTCACACGGACACTACTTTTATGAAACGGAGATAACTCCGTCTGAGGCCGATGCCGCCGCCCTGACGAAACTCGCGACTTCGGCACCCACCTTTGTGGAGTGGCGTGGGTCGAAGTTATGCGGCGCTTTCCATCCCGACTGGCTCCTACGCTGGACGACAGCCGACGGACAGACGCATGGGCTTCATTTTTGTTTTAACTGCCACGAAGCCAAGCTGTTTGGCGGCGCCTACCGCCTTTACTGCGATGTGCCCGAGACGCCTTACGAGACCCTCAAGGCGGCGCTGTCCAAATACGCCAGCCAGCGACCTGCCAGGCCCTCCAAAACCCAGGAGTAGCCGCCAAGCAAACAACACCCCGCCGCAGAAGCAACCGCCTCAGCACCACCCATGACACCGAAGAGTGAGTCCCGAATCCGTCAGGCCATCCTCTGGACCACGGTTTTGCTGCTCCTCGGGATCGGCGCTCTTGTCGGCCACCGATACTTCACGATCCAGCGCCTAGAAGCTTCCGGTGTGAAGCTTGATGACTGGGTTGGTTGGGGCGTTACCCTCGAAGAAAAAATTCGCGACTACTACGACGGCACTTTTAGCGACCTTCCTTTGACCGCCAGCTTCTCAGGTTGTTACCCGACGGAAGCGGTAGTTGTTGATCAAAACTATAAACGGGTATTTCCAGACGCCTATTCTCTGGGGCGTGCGCTCCGCTCCATCGGCGAGGTAGAGGACCTGTATCTCTATTTGGGGTCGGACCAAGCGGGATTTCTTGATGGCTTCGGCCCCAGCGATCGACTCACTTTCATCTTCAGCGTGGTCCACGGCTTCGATGACAACGCCCTCGCCAAGCTCGCGCAGTTCCCTAATCTCCAGCACATCATTCTGAGCACCCCAATCCTCAAAGGCTCGGGGCTGCCTGACCGCGGAAAACTGCAAAAGCTAACCACTGGCGACAGCGCTGCCGACACGTCCCTCATCGACGTCCTCCTCAAGTGCCCCGAGCTTCGGGTAATCCACGTGGAAAGCCCGAATATAGACCTGTACAAGGCCAAGCAGCTCACCAGCCTCCCCAAAGTCGAATGGATTGAGATATCAAACATCGAGACCGGAGACGTGTTTGAGTGGAAGCGGCCAAGTCGCCTCGCACCCGCACCGTAACAGGCAGAAAAGGCCCGGCGGCGCAGCGGATTTGCAGCCCGGCGCATTGACCCCGGCCGCGCCGCCCGCAGATCTGCAGCCGGGGTCTGTGACCCCGGCCGTGCGGCCACCGCCGCTGTAGCCGAGGGCAGTGACCCCGGCGGGGAGAGGCCAAGGCGGAAGCGGCATCCCTGCCGTTCAGTCTGGTGGCAGTCAGCAGCGCCGCCAAGCCGCCGCCGTGATGCTGCTGCGCGGTCAGGCGCGCCAGCATGTCCCGCTGCCCGGCCTGAAATGGCGTGGGCAAGCATGCAACATTTCACTGCGGGAAGCTCAAACGAAGCTGGCGCTTGGCTTCGCTGAGCAGGAAGGGGATGTCGGTGAAGGGCTGGTAGCTGATGTCGAGCCAGCGGATGCGCTGGTCTTGGTCGAGCAGGATGACGCCGTGGAGGGGCTCGTTTTCGAAGTCGTCGAAGACGCGGAAGGCTTTGAAGGCGGCGAACTCGGGATCGCTGTAGAGCGGCAGGTCTTCGGGGTTGTCCAGGCACTGGGGGCCTTGGCCGGTTTGCAGCTTGGCGCGCAGGGCGAGCGCAGGGCCGGGTGGTTGCGGGCTAATGGCATGCACGGCGATGCCCGCCTCCACAAACGCGGTGTAATGCTTGGCGAGGGCGTTCATTTGCTCGACGCAATGGCTGCAGTCGGCGCCCAGGTAAAAAACCAGGAGCTGCGCCTGATTGGGGGTGGAGCCATTGCGAATGGCCCGGCCATCCATGCCAGTGACCGTCCAGGCGGGCGCGGCGGCAGGCTGCCAGAACATGGGGCCGAAGGAGTTCAGCGGAGGGCGTTCGCCAAGATCGCTGCGTTTGGGTGGATCGACTTTCCAGGTTTTGACGCCGAACGCTTTGGCAAGCGTTTGCAGGTCCTGGGCGGCGGGGAGTTTGTCGTCCATGGCAAAGGCAGCGGCGTGCGCCAAGTCGAAGGCCTTGCGGGCGTCCTCGGTTTTGCCGCAGGCGTGAAGGAGCTTGGCTTTGGCGATGTTACCGGCGAGGTCCTGGGGGAAGTTCTGGCTGAGTTCGACGGCCTTGTCCTGATTCTCCAGTCGCATCCAGGCTTCAGCGGCGATGATTTTGTCCAGGTCTTTGACGGCATCGAGTGTTTTGGCGGCGTTCTCCGCCTTGGTGAGCACGGCGTGCAAAGCGCGCAGCTCGGCAAGGGCGGTCTCGCTGGCGCGGGGCTTGGGTTTGGCGCCTGGCTTGGCGACAGGCGCTTTGCCGGCATTGCCGGGTTTGTCCTTGTTTTTGGATTCGGCTGGTTTGGCGGCGGCGGTTTTCGATTCAGCTTCGACGGGCTCGGCTTTGCGGATTTCTTCCTGCGGCTTGGCAGATGTCCCGGGTTTCTTGGCGGCTTCTTTTTGATCGAGCTTGGCGAGTTGATCGATCACGGTGGCGAGCGCGCCGGCATCCGACAGGGAGAAATGCGCGAGGCCGAGGGCTTTGAGGCGCGGGACTTCGAGGGCGGGCTGGATGACAGCGGGGAGGATGCTGGGGTTTTTGGCGGCGGACAGCAGCAGGTCCCACTGCCGCCATTTGACGAGGGTTTCGATGAGGCGATTGCGGCCATGGGTGGCGGAGCAACTGCCTTTGTCGAGGGTGTTGAAGGCGGGGTGGCGCGGGTTGCGGATGAGGCTCTGGGAAAGAAAGAGCGCCTCTCTGAACTTGCCGAGCTCGTTGAAGGTGCGCACCAGCCATTCCTCGTTGTGGGCGTAGTTGTGAATCTGGTCGGGCAGGATCAAGTTTTCGATCATGTAGGCGTGATCGACGCGGGTGGAGGCTTCCTGCTGCCAGGCGGCGTCATCGAAGCGTTTTAACTTGGAGTAAATGTGGCCGGGCATGTGCCACATGTGGGCGATGCCGGGCGCGGCGGGACCGCAGGCGGCGGCAGCCGAGACGCCCTGGGCGGGCTTGAAGCCGTCCCAGAGATGAATGCGATAGTGATGCGCCGGGTGGGCGGGATTGGCGGCGAAGACCTGGTCGAGCAGGGCATTGACCGCCATCGGGCTGGCGATGGGAACGTCGCCCTTCACGTGCCAGATTTTCCAGGCGAGAAAGGCTTTGGCCTCGGTGTCGTCCGGATACTCCTGCACGAGCGCGTCGAGATCGGCGATGAAGTCGGTGGCGCGCTGCTTTTTGTCGCGCTTGTCGTCCTTGTCCTCGCGATAAAACTTCTCCAGCGCCTCAATCCAGCGCTTTTCCCTGGCGGATGCCTTGTCCTTGAGGGCGCTGGCTTTGGCGAGGAAACCCCTGGCGCGTTTGTCATTGTTGACGTTGGCCATGGTCATGCCCCAGTAGGCCATGGCGCAGTCGGGATCGAACTTGGCGGCCTGGCGGAAGGAGCGCTCGGCCTCGTAATACCAAAAGCCATGAAGCTGGCCGACGCCCTGGGTGAAGAATTGCTGCGCGGGTTTGCTCTTGGTGCTGACGGGGAAGTCCACCTGCCCGGTGCCGGCCATGAGATGCGCCTCCTGGCGCGGGCCATCGTTGAAGGCCTCGCCGTGCAGCGAGTGCCCGGGCAGGGGGTCGGCTGCCCGCGCCGGGATCGCGAGGGCGATGAGGAGGAGGGCGCGGTGAGGTGGCATGGCGGCTCTTGGACAGGATTAACGGGATTTAAGAGGATGAACAGGATTGGATTTTTGTTGGAGACTGACGTTCCTGTTTATCCTGAAAATTCTGCCATCCTGTCTATTGCAATAAGAGGTTCATTTCCCGTAACCGGCGGCGGGGGTGCCGTCGTCGTTGAGTTTGCCGGCGGCCCAAAGCAGGCCGCGGGTGACGAGATCGAGGTAGCGGGCGTCCGCCACGGTCTCGTTCATGTGGCCGATGGTGGTGCTGAAGATACGGGTTTTCTCCGGGCCGTATTCGTTGGTCCAGGCGACGACGGCGCTGGCTTCGACGGGCTTTTCCGGCTCAGGCGCAGGCTCTTTTGCTTTGCCTTTGGGCTTCTTGGGAAGCTGGAACTGGCGGCCGGAGGCGAGCGGCGTGGAGTCGGGGAACACCTGCACGTTGTTGTAAAGCTCCTCGTCGATGGTGGTCCAGTTCGCCAGCCCCTTGACAATGGGATGGTCTTTGGCGGTGTAGGTGATGTCGATGGGCGAGCGCGGGCCGTGGGCGGTGGATTGCAGGCCGAGCATCTCATACCAGCCGGCGTTGTCGGCGCCGGCGGTGACGGGTTCGCGGAAGTTGTCCCAGCGATAGGAGTGCATGGCGCAGTGCAGATTGACAGCGGGTTTGCCATCGCGGTGAGCTTTGAGGATGCGGCCGACGTAAGCGCGGTCGGTGACGTCGGCGGAGCACTCGTCATGAATGATGACATCGAAGTCGTTGGCCCAATTTTCGGACTCGTAGATGGGGAAGGTGGCCTTGGTGGTCTTGTCCGGATTGAAGGCGACGTCCACCACCGCGTTGAGGCGGCTTTCAATGGCGTCCTTCAAGGTCTGGGACTGGATTTCGTAGTCATGGCAGCAGCCTCCGGCGACGAGCAGAACACGCAGCGGTTTGGACTGGGCGGCGTCGTTTTGCGCCGAGGTCTGCAAGGCAAACACAATGACGCTGACGGCGAGGAGGAGGGGAAGCAGGGCTTTTTTCATGGCTGAGTCAGGGGATTGGAACGAAAGAAACGATGGAAATCGAGCAGAAAATCTGGAAGGGCCTCAGTGGATCACCTCTGGAGCGTCGCTCCGATCCGAAAACAACGGCTGTCGATTGTCCAGATCATGGATCAACTGCCAGTTTACGAGACTTCCCAAATGGAAATGATCCAAAACCGAAACCTCAACACTAAGTGGTTAGGTTCATAAACGCTTGCTTAATTATGAATATTTTAATCATTTTTTATTGACGCTTTGAGCGAATTTTTAGATTCTGCCCGTCAAATGAGCCGAAACATCCAATCCGCTCTTTTTGCTGCCGCGCATCTGCCGCGCATCCCTAGATGTGTCAGGGTTGCTTCCTTTCCAAGCGTCAAGCGATTTGCTTGTTCCCACTCAGCACGGCGCATCTTTTCCGCCCGGCACGTTGGCGGACTGCGGAGTGAGCCCATTTTGCCTGCCGTCCCTGCTCCGCCGCGCTCGCAATCTGTAACCTGGTTCGCTAACCCCTCTGTCCATTCTCAACCGTAAACAGCCATGCCACCTGAATCAAATTCTAGCGAAGAGCCGCCGCAGAGCAGCCAGTCTTCGGAAGCGCCACCCAGCAGCGAATCATCTTCCTCCGAAGACCCTGAGGAGCCGGAGGACGATTGCCCCGACTCCAACAGCAACAGCGTCACCAGTGACATCGTGCTGGAGCAGACGGAGAACACTTGGGACGCCGCCGGCAATCTCATCCTGGTCACCCAGCGCCAACGTTTCGAGGACGCCACCGGCGCCGGAGCGTTGCAGGGGCCGGACACCGCGCAACCGAAGGCGCGAGTCACCTTCCAAGCCAACTGGCAGGACGGCATCGGCCGCACCCTCGCCAGCGCCGATTACGGCACCAACGGCGGCGCCCCCCTCACCCGTCCCGTTCTCATCCCGGAAGGCTCTGATATTGTGCTCGTCACCCGCACCAAATACGCCGGAGACGGCGAAGCCAACACAACCATCGCCCCCGACAACACCCGCACCCGCTGGGAAAACGACCGCCTCGGCCGGATGGTGAAGCTGGAGGAAGGCCTAAAGTGGAGCAAGCTTCCAGCTTGCACTCCCAAGCATGGGGAACAGGCGTCTCGCCTGTTTGATTCAAAGCAAGCTGGAAGCTTGCACCACTCTCCCTCCCGCGTCACCCACTACGCCTACGCCCCCGACGGCGGCCTCTCCCGCCTCATCGTCAGCAACCCCGACACCGGCGACCAAGTCACCGAATGGCGCTACGGTACCACCCTCGAAACCGACGGCATCGCCCGCAGCGATCTGCTCAAAACCAAGCGCTACCCGCTTGATCTGGACGCCACCGGCCAAATCCTCCGCCAGACCACCTACAGCTACGATCGCCAAGCCCGCGTCACCGGCAACAAAGACCCCAACGGCACCGAGCACGCCTACGTGCTCGACAAACTCGGCCGCGTCCTGCACGACCGCGTCACCGCCTTCGGAACCGGCATCGACAACAGCGTGCGCCGCATCAGCCTGGAGTACACGGATCGTGGCCAGCTCGGCAAAGTCAGCAGTTACACCAACGCCACCGTCGGCTCCGGCACCCTCGTCAATCAGGTGGCCCTCAGCTACAACGCCTTCAACCAATTGGCGGAGGACTCCCAAAGCCACAGCGGCGCGGTGAGTGGCGGCACCCCCAAAGTCGCCTACACCTACGCCAACGGCAGCGCCAACACCACGCGGCGCTTGAGCACCACCTACCCCTCCGGCAAAATCATCACCATAAGCTACGGAGCCGCCAACTCCGCCAACGACCGCCTCAGCCGGTTGGCGGAGTTGACGCTGCAGGGTGAAGGTCAAGCGCTCGGCGAGTTCGCCTGGATGGGTGCGGGCCGCCTGGTGAGCCTGACGATGCCGCAGCCTGGCATCGCCCTGAGCTACAAACACGCCAGCGGCGAACCAGTTGGCGACGCCGGCGACCCTTATTCCGGTTACGACCGTTTTGGCCGCACCGTGGACATGCGCTGGATCAAGACCAGTGACAGTTCCTCCCTCTCCCGCATCCAATACGGTTACGACCGCATGAGCCGCCGCCTGTGGCGGCAGGACTTGGCGGCCCCTGCCCCCACAAAGCAAGACCGCTTCTACGGCTACGACGCCCTCGGCCAAGTGGTGGATTCCGCCCACGGCAACCTCAACATCAACCGCACCGCCATCGCTGGCATCCCAGCGCAACGGGAAGCCTTCGACTACGACTCCATCGGCAACTGGAAAGACTATCTCCGCCAAGCGGACGGAGCCACCACGCTCGATCAAGCCCGCTGGCACAACCGCGACAACCAGATCACCGCCCTGGACGGCAATGCCGACGGTCTCGCCTACGATGCCGCCGGCAACATGACCGCCTGCCGCCCCGATAAGGATGGCGATTGGAGCAAGGGTCTCACAATCGTCTGGGACGCCTGGAACCGCATCGTTCAGGTCAAGAACGCCCAACCCAGCGCCACCGTCGCCACTTACGCCTACGACGGCCTGACCCGCCGCATCACCAGCACCGTCGGCGGTACGGTGCGCCACTTCTACTACAACGATGTCTGGAAAGCCGTTGAGGAACGCCTCAACTCCTCGCAACCCGAACCGCGTTTACTACTGGTCCACCCGAGAGGGCCATCGAGACGAGTTGCTGCGCCGTGACCGTGCTACCAGCGGCGGTGCATTGAACGAAATACTCTGGTGCCTGATGGACTACTTTGATCCCATCGCCGTGGCCGACGGCAGCGGAGTGATCCAGGAACGCTACAATTACAGCGCGTTTGGTCTGGCGAGCATCCTCACGCCCGCCTTCGCATCAAGATCGAACAGCAGCTTTGCGTGGAACTTCCTGTTTCACGGTCAGTTCCGCGATACGGAAACAGGTTGGGACAACTATGGCATCCGTTATTACCTGCCCTGGCTTGGCAGATGGCCTTCAAGAGATTTGATCGAGGAAGACGATGAATTCAACCTTTACCTTATGGCGGCTAATTGTGCGATCAATTCGATTGATTATTTGGGTCTAGCGGCGTGCCCGCCCTGCAAAGACAATAAGCCCGAGGTGCCCGATGCCAATGGGAAATTGTGTTGCACTGAAGATCAAGTCATCGACCCAGTATCTGGGAAAAAACTTTGCACACCAAAAGAAGACGAGGATAAAGATAAAGGAGGTACCGGTTATACTGATTGCTGGAAGAGATGTATGGAAGATAGCGGCTCGGGGGCTGCACTAGCTGCTTTAAGTGGCAGCTGGCCAGCAACGTCAGTCCCAAAACCATTTGGAAGAGGCGCATTAGGAACTCGCAACAATTGGACTACACCCCTTAGTATTCTAAACACAGGCCTTTCAAGGCTGGGATATGCCGGTCGTGGTTTGCGACTCATTGGCAGACGATTTAATCCCGTCGCGAACGCAGTATCAGCAGCAGGACTAGGCTGGCTTGCCGGATCAAGCCTTGGATGCGCAGGTGTATGCGGTATAGATAATCGAGCATATTAATTTATATGATAATTAATTTACTATTTATTTCTGTTGTTGGCATTTCTATTTTTCTTTCATTAAAGAAAATAAGTTTTTCGCTTAAACAGAAAAATCTTCTCTTTGACAAAAGGGACAATCAGAGCGTTGAGGTAACCATAGATAGTTATAAGAAAATAAAATCGAATGATGTTGATTATTCTATAAAAAAATTAAATGAATTGTCGTCTATTATGGGTATTCCCGTTGAAAAAATCAGAATGACCGATCGTTTTGATAACGAATTGCAAGACTATCCATTGGCGGCAGATCAATTCGCAGATATCGAAGACTGGATTATTAATGAAAGCGGGAGCTTACCGAAAGCTTCAATTATCACTGTGGGCGAATTAATCGAATATTTAATACTAAACAGGGGAAACGGGGGGCAGGAAAAAATTGACAAATTGAGACCATGATTTCCACGAATGCCACCGTCGCACGCCGAATCATAGTTCTTGCAGGAGCTAGCATCCGTCCGGCCAATCCAGCCCGGAAACGGGGTCAGTGTGCAATTTTTTGACAGAAAGAAAATAGCGTTATCAAAATCCAGCCAGAGTCTATAATTCAAGCGTCCCGGCGCTTCAACTACTACGTCATCACAAAACGCTCGCAAGAATTCACATGCCATCCCATTGCTCAAATCACCGAAGGCTTCTTTGTCAATAATTTGCACCCTGACCCCGTTTCCTTGATTGCTAAACTCTAAACAATTTAAATTACATTATGTGGAAAAAAATGGTTGTTGAATCTTGGGGGGGTGTTGACATGGATGAACTCTATTCAGTAATTCAAAAACACGGAATCATAGAATCACAATTTGACGACGATACAATCAATCACTTGCCGAATAATATTGAGCGAGTTGCAATCGCGCTATCAGGATTAGACCGATCGATTCGAGAAGCTCTTTGGATGATTGAACCACACGTAAGTATAGGATACCATTGTTACCTAATTCTCGCAGCCAAAGAGAAAGCAAGCTGTCGTTATGCGTATTCAGGCGAACAAAATATCGAACCACTTGTGTTGTTAAACGATTTCGGTGCAGAATTTTGTATAAGACTAGCCTCCGGTTCATGTCTCTCTGCATTCATGAAGCTGAATTTCAACCAGCTTTTAATTGTAGCATTAAGTTATGCAGCTGTAGACTGGGAATATCTTTCTGGCACCATTAACGAACGCACACGAAGTAAAGCCGATAAACAGATCCTGGAATTACTTAACGCTAAAAATTTTGGTATATGAATAGGTAAGGCACTTCATTCTAAGCAATCGCTCCTTGATCTCTTGACTTTCAAAACTAGCAGACAAGCTCGAGTACTGGATGCAAGCCTCCTACTCTACTATACTCAGCGAAAGACGGGAATGGGGCGGGAGACAAAACTTGATACATTGGCCCGATGAAATTTCGTTTCGAACCCTTAGCTTCAGGCCTCTGGCAGCAGGCTCGCGTCCTGGGTGTGACTCAGGTCCCCCTCGCCACGAACACCCCCAATCTTGGCGATGACATCCAAACGGAAGCGGCCCGGCGCTGGTTTGGGGTGAGCCGGGTCGTCCCGCGGGAAAACGGGGTCAGGGTGCAAAAAATTGACAAATTGAATCCATGACTTGCGAAGACTGAACAGAAAAAGCGAAACCAACCCATGAGAAACGATCCTTTCAACGAAGATTCCGGTTCTCCGTCTCCCAAGGCGGACGACGTCACCCTCAAGCGAATCGTTTATCCCGACGGGCGTTGGAGCGAGATAACGATGGACACCCAAGGCCA
>CAZKMS010000027.1:6655-44301 GCA_964553805.1 uncultured Verrucomicrobiaceae bacterium | reverse complement strand
AGCTGGTGATTTTGTGCAGGAGGCCGCGCTCGTTGTAGCTGGTCTCAATGCGCAGCACCGCGCCGTTGAGGTGCGCGGCCAGTTCGGTGACGCGGTCCTCGGTTTGGCGGCCCAGCTTGTCGTAGCCGTAGCTGTGCGTGGTGCCATCCGCATCGGTGAACGTGACGGCGTTGCCCTGCCGGTTGTACGTGTATTCGAGGCGGGCGTACACGCTGTCCGGGCCGTCGTGTAGAGGCGCGGGGCGGTCGTCGCTTTCGGGGTAGATTTTGGCGCGCAGCAGGCGGTTGCTGGCGATGGCGCTGTTTTCCAGGGTGGTGCCGAAGACCCAACGGGTGATTTGCTCGCCGGTGTCCGGGTTGTGCAGGATGAGGCGCTGCAACTGGCCACTGGCGTGCCAGACGAACTCCGTGGTGCGGGGAATGTGGTGCAAGCTTCCAGCTTGCTCTGGACAAGCTGGAAGCTTGTCCCACTTTTCAGCTCTCGACAGCCCTTCCTGCAATCGCACCCGGCGGCCGAGTTTGTCGTTGTCCCAGCGCGTTTCCACGCCCATCGGGTCGATGGTCCGGTTGGCGTCCCCGCTGTCTTTGTAGAGGGTGGTGGAGACGAGCACGGTTTCACTGCGCTGCGGGGCGACGCCGGGACGCGCCACGGGCAGGCCGCCGTTGGTCCCGTAATCGGCCACGGTGCGCTGCCGGCCGATGGCGTCGGGCCACTGGCACACCGTGCTCACCCGCGCCTGCGGCTGCGCGCCACTGGGTCCCTGCAAGGCGCCCGTGCCGCTGGCGGTGTCCAAACGGCGGCGCTGGCGGGTTTTGATCACGTTGCCGGCGGCATCGTAGTCCGCCTCGCTCTGCTCCAGCACCATGTCTGAGGACACATCGTTGTCGTTTCCCGCAGGCACCCCGGCCGTGCCGGGCACGCAGGCTTCATAACGAACCGCCAACCGATTCATGCCGTCGTAAACACTCTTGAGGAAGGAGGTCTTGCCGGCTTCGCTGGCTTTGATGATGCTGTTGGCCCCGTCATACCAATTCTGCGCCGCCAAGAGGTTCTTCCGCACTACTCCCTTGCGACGGCTCTTCAGAATGATTGCTCCCTTCCTCGAATGCACTTTCACTGCTCATAGCTTGGGTGAGTTAAGGGTTCGACTTCAAACCGATGGCTGAAAAAATTGAGTTCATTCAATTTTTAGATAAGCTGCCAGGAAGCCCCCTCAAACGTCAATAATAAATTTTGGAATTTTGGGCGGGGCAACAGGACTTGCGCATGAAAATCCAGCTCAAAAAAGTCTCACGCAAAGGCCGCAACGAAAGCGTTTTTTTGCGCTGTTGCGCGCTGGTTACCTGTCTCTTTTACGTTAAAACCATTTGCCCTGTTTATAAGGGTTCGTCCGGGAAGTTGGTGCGGGAACAGGGTTGCTGGCGAGGAAAGATTGGGTTGCAAGGGGGAAAGGTGCGCCACGCGCGGACGCGTTTGGAGCAAGGGCGCCGGTTCCCGGCGCTTTGGATCCGTGCGGAAGAACGCGCGGGCGTCCTTTGCACCTCCGTCTTCCTTGGCGTTCGATCTAAAGCGGTGCCGAGCCCCGCGCTCCAGGACGCTGCCTCGTCCCGCTTGCCTCCAGACCGGGTGCTCTCCTGCATCCTCCAACGCCCCAACTTCCTGAATGTACCATTTATAACGGTACCATGTTTATTGATTCATTTCAGGCGTGGCGGGCAGTTCGTAGCACACCGCCTCGCGGTCGTTGCGCAGCAGCAGCCAGCGCCCGGCGAGACTGGGCGGGTTCCAGGTTTTGGCGCCAAGCGCCTCCAGGCGGGCGATCTCATTCAAGCCGGAGGGACTGGCACGCACGAGAATGACGGGGCCGGGCTCACTTTGGATCAGCAGCAGGTCCGGCTCGCAAAGCAAGTGCTGGCCGTAACCATAACGGCCTGAGCGCCAGACGCGTGCGCCGTCCGCAAGCTGGCCGCAAACGAGCGTGCCTTCGTCGATTGCGTAAAAGTGATCGCCAATCACGCTGGCGCTGCTGAACTTGGTGCGCGGCACGCTGCCGCTCCAGATGGCTTTTGCACGGAACTGGCCGTCACCAGCCGGTTTGACTTCGAGGAGATGGCTTTTCATGCCATAACCCGAGCTTACCAGCAGGCGGTCAGGTCCGGCGGGGATGGGCTGGCAAACCTTTGGCAAATCACCCGGCCACTCGAAGCGCCAAAGCACGCTGCCCGACGCCGGATCATGGCCGGTGACGGAGACTTGGTTGACGCTCACCAAATGGTCTCGCCCGGCGAGGCCGCGGATGACCGGGCTGGAATAGGCGCTGGTGTCGCTGCCCGCCGTCCACAGAAGGCGGCCGTTTGCGATGTCATAAGCACAGAGAGTGGCGCCACCCTTGCCGCCGCTGACGATGACTTTGTCCTGATGCAGCAAAGGGGAGGATGCCTTGGCATACATCAGATTGCCGGACTTGCTGTCCTTCAGCACGTTGCGCCGCCAACGCGACTGGCCTGTGGAGAGATCGAGAGCGTTCAACGCGCCGTTGGCGCCGAGGGCAAAGACCAAACCACGCGCTTGGTCGATGGTTGGCGTGGAGCGCGGGCCGGGGCCGCCCATGCCTTCCTCAAAGCGCCCGGGCTCCTCATGTTTCCAGAGCAGACCGCCATCCGTCAGGCGGTAGCAGGTCACGCACTCTTGCCCGCCGCGTTGCTCCAGCGTGACGGCACGACCCGCAGCCACCGCGAAGCCGCCCCAGCCTTCACCGATCGGCATCCGCCAGACTTCACGGGGCGGATTGCCTGGCCAGTTGGCGCTCCAGTTGGGCGCGGAAACCGCCCCGTCGCCATTCATTCCCATGAAGCGCGGCCAGGCATCTGCGCCGGGAGGCATGGAGACCGCTCCTGCGCTGACTTCGGTTGGCGCGGCTGGCAGTGGCCGCGCATTGGCATTTTGCCAGCGCCAGCGAAACTTCGGCCTCGCGGTGCCGTCGGCGGAACCATCGTAGCGCAGCAACGATGCTGCTGCGGCACCCGCAATCAAAACGATGGCGAGCACAGACAAAACTCGGCGCCAGCGGCCTGGGCGTGGCGCGGCTGCCAGCCACAAGGCCATGACGACCAGCCAAAACAAAGACAGGATTGGCACCGCAAAGCCTCGTGCCATGTGAGCGGTGCTGATTTGCCAGTAAATCATTCCAGCAATCAGAACTGTGAGCCATGTGGGGAAAGACCAGGAGCGGGAGGGGGGAGGCATTGCTGAGGAACGTTGGCTTGTGGCCTACCATAGCCGCAAACCTGCCTTCCGCCTGAATCAAATGTCAACCAGTTCAGCGTGATTTCATCCCGAATGGACTGGAGCCGTCGGGGAGCAACTGGCAGCCGGAGACGAGGCCTTGTTTTTGGATGAGCACGCCGCCAAAACGGTGCTTGATGCCCGGGGCTTGATAGGTGCCGCCAACCACCCCGGTGCGGCTGTTGAAAAGCATCGTCAATTTGTCGGGTCCGAAGTATTGGATTTTGTTGGCAGGGGTCCAGGTCACCACCCGGTCCAGGCCGTCGATACGCCACCAGGCATTGTGCCAAGTGTCTGCCAGGATGCTCCAGGCACGCTGGCCTTTGGCAGGAGCTAGGTAGCGCGATCCAACCACCGGGCGGACGACGGTGTGAGCCCTGGCGCTGGCCGTCGCGCCCGCCAGTTTGTGCCAAGTCCATTCGCCATCGAGATCGCTAACCCCAGGCACGCTGCGGAAGGTGACTTTGCCCGCAAGCCAGCCGCGCGGTTTCGCGCCGTAGAGGCCACGGTGCAGGCTCCATTCGCCCAGGCGTGAGATGTGGCCGGAGAAGGTGGTTTTCGCGCCATCCGGCAACACCATGGCGCCGGTGCAAACTCCGAGATGGCTTACTTTCAGCGCGCCATAACCATCGCCGGCGGCAGCCACTGCGGTGTCGGGGACTTCTGGCGCCAGCATGACCAGGGTGTGCGCGCCTTCCTGCGGCGCGCGAACGAAAGAGCTGTAAGCGGGACGCGACTGTGCCGCGAGCTGATGATCGATGCCGGAGACACTTAAAGTTCCTTCGATTTGATAAGCATCGGCGTTGTTCTCCGAACGACGCAACTTCAAGGCCAGGGTCATTCCCTCGACCGGCAATGACACGATCGCTGTTCCGTTTGCATCGAGTGTTCCCTTCAACGCAAAGCGCGCATCTTCGAACCATAGCATGCCGCTGAACGAGCCGCTGGCAGTGACAAGGAAGTTTTCCAGTCCGCCGGTGGCATGACCGTCGCTGGTCAGCACACCGAAGTAGGCACCCGCCGCCGTGGCGTCGAAAGCGATCTCATTCCAGGCAAGAGGACTCGCTGGGCTGTCAGGGGCGTCAAGCAGCGTCTTCTCGCCGGCGTCTTCGCTGCCGGGGAAGGGGAAGCCGGTTCCCGGGAGAATGCGCATCACGCCAGACGATCCGCCGGCAACGAAGTGGCCGGCAGCCAATCCCTGTTTTTCAAACGTGATGCCTGTGAACGAGAACTTGAGGCCAGTTGCAGGATTGCGATAACTGCCTTTGAGCAGTCCTGTCGCGGCGGCGGCTTTGCCGGAGATTTTCTCAGGGCCGTAGTGGCGCAGGTTATTGTTGCCAAGCCAGCTCAATGCACGCTCGATCTCGTTTCCGGCCAGCGTTGTCAAACCAGGGCCATAGAGGCTGAGGCTGGCATTGGGTTCCGCATCCACCAGCTCAGTCAGCAGGCGTGTTCCAGGCGAGGGCATGACGTGGCGGCTGCCGACGGCATGGCTTTCCACCGCGAAGCCGCCGGCATGGATTTTTTCCTTCGCGTCCGCCAGCTTGCTCCATTGCAAGACGCCGTCGCAGTCGCTTACGTCTGGGACGTCACGGAGGAACATGCTGCCGCCGAGGCGGCCCTTGACCGGCGCACTGCGATAAATTTCGGCGAACAGCGCGAACTCCCCACACGAAGACAGATGCGCGCTTTCGGTGAAGGCGGTTCCATCGCCAAGCCGTCCAGCCACTTTGATCGATCCGGCGGCGGAGATGGTTGCGGAGGCCCAGCCGTCGCCCACGGGCGCGTTTGCGGGCCAGTCAAGCTGGGATGGCACGAGCACATTATAGCGACCAGTCCAAGCCGTTGGCGCCGGACTCAGGCTTGCATGGAAAGGGGCGCGCGGAAGGCGGGCGCGCGCAACGACGCCGCCCCATGCAACCGTGCCGCCGATCAGTTCGTCGCCAGACGGCGTTTGCTGCAAACGCAGATGGACATCGATGCTGCCGCCGGTTTCTTGCGGCAAGTTCAACGCAAACAGACCCGACGAGTCGAAGGCACCGCGCAAGGTAATGCCGCGACCATTCAGACGCAGTTTGCCGCTGACAGCACCGCCGCTGGCACCCGCTTTGGGCGGGCTGACAGTGAGGCGTTCAATCGCGCCGAGAAGGGCATGGCCGTCGCTGTCGTCGCGCAGCAGCCCGTCGTAGAGACCGATTGCCGCATCGCTCCAAACAACCGCGTCTTCAGTTTCTTCCGTTTCAGCCTCGTCTTCAGGGGTTTGGATTTCGCGGTCTGCCCGGTGATCAAGCATGAGGGAGGCAGTCGCGCTGCCCTCGTAAAGCGCATGCTCGATGACCGCATTCACGGCGTAACGGCCGGGTTCCGAAGGAGCTGTTTCGTTGCCATTGTAGGTGAGACGAACAGGCAAGCCGGAAGGTGTGGTGCTGGCAGTGACGGTGCAGGGAGTGCCGTCTGGCGCTTGCAGCAGGCCTTGCAAAGCGATGGTCGCAGGTGCCTTGCTGACAGCCAGGCTGCGTGTCACGTCCGGGGCTGGCAAATGATTGTCGTCTCCTGCTTGTGAAGCCGTGATTTCCACCACGCCCGCTCCCGTGAAGGACAGCAGGTTGTCGTTGGTGATCATGGCGGGGCCGGAGGCGACGGCGAAAACCACCGCATTGCCGGAGGCGCCACCGGCTGCGGCCAAGGGCAGCACTGCGGATGCAAGCTGGCCGGCAGGAGCAGGGAAATCGAGCGCTTGGGTCGCTTTGTTGACGATGAGGACGCCAGTCGCGCTGCCGTGGTAATTGGGATTGCTGGTGATGGCAGCTTGCACCACATAAGTGCCGGCCTGGCTGGGAGGGGTGGCTGAGCCATTGTAAGTGAGGGCCACTTCCAATTCGGGCGGGTTTGTGCTGGCACTGACAATTTTTGGCGAGCCATCATAGGTTTGCTCCAGGCCGCTGAGAAAGACTTCCGCTGAGGTCTCGCTGATCGTGAATGAGCGCATGACATCCGCTGCCGGTTCGTAGTTGGCGTTGCCGGCCTGGGAGGCGGTGATAATGACCTCGCCAGTGCTGCTGAAGCTGAGTTGGTTGCCAGCGTTGAGAACTGCGGGACCAGAAGAGACGGCAAACGTCACCGCGTTGCCGGAGCCGCCACCGGTGGCCGTCAAAGTGAGGGTGTTGCTGGAGCTCTGATTGGGGATGGCTGCAAAGTCAATGGACTGGGCCGCCTTGTTGACGGTCAAAACCGCCTCCGTTGAACCCTGGCTGAGCGCATCGTCAATGGTCGCGGTGACGGCATAGGTGCCTGCATTTACGGGCGCCTGCGGCGAGCTGTCGTAAAGGAGGTGTACGGTCAGGCCGGCCGGAGCCGTGGTGGCGGCAACCGGGCGCGAAGTGCCGTCATAAGTTTGTGAGAGTCCGCTTAGCTGAATCGCCGCCGCGGCTTTGCTGACGTTGAAGACACGAGTCACTGGCGCCGCGTCCAGATGGTTGGCATCGCCGGCTTGGCTAACGGTGACAGTGACTTGGCCGGTGCCGGTAAAGCGGAGGAGGCCGCCATCAATTGCGCCGGGGCCGGAAACAACAGCATACTCGACGGGGCTGCTGGAGCCGCCTCCCTGGGCATTCAGCGGAACCGCCGCCGTGGCGAACTGGCTGAGTTCGGGCGAGAACACGATCGTTTGCGCTGCTTTGGCCACCACCAGAAAACCGGTGGCATTGCCGGTGTACATGGGGTGGCTGATGCCAGCGTTGACGAGGTAGGTGCCTGCGTTCACGCGCGGTGTCTGGCTGCTGCCATAAAAGATGGTGACATCGAGACCGGACGGCTCCGTGGTGGCGGCAACTGGGCGGGGGGTGCCGTCATAGGTTTGATTGAGGCCGCTGAGAGCAATGCTGGCAGCCGCCTTGGTGACGTTAAACGTGCGGCTCACCGGAGGTGCGGGCAGATGATTGTCGCCGCCTGGCTGGTTGGCGGTGATGGTGACACTGCCGGATCCATTGAAGCTCAGTTCGGTGCCACCGGCGATGACGGCGGGACCTGAGGTGACGGCAAAGGTGACAGGAAGACCAGAGCCGCCACCGGTGGCGCTCAGATTGAGCGTGGCGGTTGCGGTTTGAGTGGAGATGAACGGGAAATTGATTTGCTGGGCAGCTTTCGAAATGAGCAGTGTGCCGGAAGCCGCGCCGGTGTACAGCGGGTGATTGGCCAATTGCGCAGCGACCGTGTAGCTGCCGGCGTTGACCGGAGTGGCGCCGGCGCCGTTGTATGTCAGGTTGACCGCCAGCCCGGCAGGAGTGGTTGTGGCCGTCGCGGAACGCGGCGAGCCGTTGTAGGTGTGATCGAGGGCGCCCAGAAGGATTTGGGCCTGGGCTTTGGAGACATTGAACGTGCGTGTTACCGTGGTGGCGGGTTGGAAATTGGTGTTGCCTGCCTGTGCGGCGCTGATGTTGACTTCGCCAGCACCCGTGAAAGAGAGCTGGGTGCCGTTGTTGATGAGGGCGGGGCCGGAGACGACGGAAAAAGTGATGGCATTGCCCGAGCCGCCACCCGTGGCGGACAAGTTGACTGTGTTGGGTGCCAGTTGGTCTGCAATCACCGGGAAGTCGATGATTTGCGGAGCTTGAGCGACGACAAGAACGGATTCGGTGGATCCTTCGTAAACCGGATCGTCAATGACCGCCGTCACCGCATAACTGTCCGCCTCGATTGGCGGATCGGAAGAGCCGTTGTAGTGAAACACCACGCTCAAATCTGGCGGGTTTGTTTCTGCCGAGGCGGCGCGGGGTGATCCGTTGTAGGTTTGTGCGAGATCGAGAAGCTGGATGGTGGCGGCTCTTTTGCTCACCGTGAGAGTTGCTGGCTGGCTGCTCGTTTGGCCGTAGGCATTGGATGCGCTGAGATGATAAATGCCGGCCTGTGAAGTTTGGGCGGCATTGATGACGAGCTCGGGGCCGTCCGCGCCAGTGATGGGCTGGTTGTTGAAATACCACTGATAGGCCAGGGGACCACCGCTCGCTGCCGTGGCCGACAACTGCACGGCTTGACCCGCGAAAACTGACCCGGATGCGGGGTGACTGGTAAAAATCGGCAAACCCTGCCCGGTTTCGGGGTAGGCGCTGAAATTGCTGCTCATGAAGCCATCGGGAAGTCCGCGGCCATCAGAGAGGCCGATGATGCCTTCACTGGTTCCGGCATTCAAAATGGTGATGGCCAAGCTGCCGTCGAAGAACAATTGAAACTGGAAGCTGTTCAACGCGCTGCCGCCGTGCTCGGGCACGTTCTCAAACGTGATCACCAGCCGGCCAGGCAATTGGCGCCAGGAAACCGCGCCGCCGGCCGCGGGATCGAGATCGGCAAACAAGGCGGAAAGACGGGGCAGGTCGAAATGGCGCTCAAGTCCGCCGCCTGAGGCCCAGTCGCCGGCTCCAAAGGTGATGTAACCGTTGCTGCCAACAAAGATGGAGCGGTAATTCTGGCCGAAAAACGGGATGGTCGCACCATCGGCCAGAATGATCTCTGCGAAGGCATCATCTGCCAAAGGCAAAGGTGTGCCGCCGGTGGGATCGACGGCAAAGCTGGCGGCGGAGTCGCGCGTCAAGAAGTACCCGCCCTGCACGACGAGGGTCACCTGGCGCTCCCAAGCCGGGTGGCCAGTTTCGTTCGTCAAGCTGATCCGCGCGGTGTGGCGCCCGGGCGGCAGCAACGCAGCGCTGGCTCCGAGTGTGGCGGTGATTTCGAGGCTTTCGCCAGACGCCAGTGTTCCGTTGCGGTTTGAGAGAATGATCCAGGGTTGATCCGATTGCAGAGTGAAGGCGCGCGGACTGCCGGATGGGTTGCTGAGCTGGAAGGCGGCGGATGAAGGCGCGAACGGACCTCCAGGTGGTCCTGTGATCTCGATGGGATGCGTGGGAACGAAATAGAAACTCGCCGGTCCTTGCACAGCGCGGCTGGCTTTGAGCAGGCCGCCGCTGCTGGTCTTGTTTTTCAATGAGGGCAGTGGAGAAACTCCGGCCAGCAGGGCCGTGCGCACTTCCGTGTGAGTCATCTCGGGATAAGCCACCATCTGCATCACGCAAACTCCGGCCACGTGTGCCGCTGCCGCCGAGGTGCCGCTGAAGGTTTCGTGCCCGGTGGGCGAGGCGCCGAGGATGTCACTGCCAGGCGCGCCCAAATGCACTGCGTAAGCACCGTGATTGGAGAACCAGGACAACTGGCCATGCCGGTTAATGGCGGCGGCGGTGATCACATTCTCCGTATTGGAGGCGGCGGGAAAGAAGGGGTGGCGGTCGATGTCGATGCCGTCGTTGCCTGCAGCCGTGACAACCAGGCAGCCAGCACTATCGGCCTGCTCAATGGCTTCCTGCAGAGCGAACGAGAAACCATAGGCTCCCCAAGCGGCGCAACTAACACGCGCTCCATGAGCGGAAGCAAAGTGCAAGGCCTCGGTGGCATCTGACATGAAACCCGCGCCTGTGCTGTCCAGAATCTTCAACGGCATGAAACGGACGGGCCAATACAAACCGGCCCCCCCGCTCTGGCCTGTGCCGCTGGCGCCGATGATGCCGGCAGAGTGCGTTCCATGTCCATTGTCATCGGAAACATTGGCGTTTTCACTCACGAAGTTCCAACCGTGAACGTCATCGATGTAGCCGTTGCCGTCATCGTCGATGAAATTGTCCGGGATTTCGGCTGGGTTCGACCAACCGCTGCCAAACGCCGAATGGCCGGTGCTCACCCCTGTGTCGAGCACTGCGACGGGAGGCGATTCACTGCCGAATGCCACCTTGTCCCAAGCTTCCGGAGCCCCGATATCGATGCCCGGTTTGCCGCCTTCCTGACCGGTGTTGTGCAGCGCCCATTGCTGGCTGAAACCAGGCACTGGCGGATAGTACTCGGCGGCGCGGACGACCAAGTCCGCTTCCACGTATTCGACCAGGTTCGTGGCGGTTAATGCGGCAATGGCAGCGGGCTGGCTATCGAGACTGGTCGATTGAAAGGCAACCAGCCAAAGATTCGAAAGGGGCATTGTCTTGAGGATCGACGCGCCAGGAAGACTGATGGCGGCGAGCAGTTGCGACTCAGTGACGCCGGGTTTCGGTTTGACTGCCACGTGTGCCGCCGCCGACGCATTTTGGCTGACGCGCTTGGACTTGCCGCCGCGGACCTCAAATTGATCGCGCACATGCAGCAGGCCATATTTCAGGCTGGTGGCGACCAAGCGTTCAAGCACGAGGCGCTCGGGATCCAGCGGATCGGAGACCTGCCTTTGATCGAGCACGGCGGCAGTCGCATAGGAATCGGGGAATTCATCGTTGTGCATCCCCGAAGGCGGCGTCTCCACCAGCGTTGGGTCGGAGCTCACGCTCGGAGAAACACCCACCGGTGGACGGAAGGTGTAAGTGGCGCCGGCAGTGTCGTTGGGGCTGGCGAGCGTGAATTCTTCCGTGAGGTCATCGCGAGACTGGCCCGCGAGATGCAGCGTGAAGGGGCTCTCATCCGGGTCATTCGTGACCAAGCTAAAAAGAGCTGTGCGTGCGCCGGTCAACGAAGGGGAAAAGCGCAGGGTGAACTGAGTGCTCTCACCGGGAGGCACTGAATTGGCAGGGGGAGCGAGCACACTGAAATCCGCCGGATGTTTGCCCGTGAAACTTAGATTGAGGATGTTCAACACATCGGTGCCGGTATTGCGCACCGTGATGTCGATAAGGGAAGCCGGCGCGCCGACAAAAACGGCGCCGAAATCAAGCGGGGAACCACTGACAACCTCGGTTTCGGCAGGTTGCTCAACGAGCAGATCCGGCAGGGCCAGGCCATGGCCCGAAAGCGCGATGGTGAAGGGGTTTTCGTCCGAGTCGTTGCTGCCAACGACCAGAGAGGCTGCATGCGTTCCGTCGAAGGATGGTTGGAAGTGGATGTTGAAGGTGAAATGCTCACCCGGCGCCAAGGGGATGTCGCGAAAGGAGGAAATGCTGAAATGGGCGGCATGCGCTCCGTTCACAGCAACTGACAGATTCGAAAGCGTGGCTGTGCCTGAGTTGCGCAAGACGAAGGAGCGCACCGCCGGTGACGTGTTGAGAACTACGGTGCCGAACGTCACCGCCGCCTCGTCATTGACCAGGGATTGGCCGGCGGGTTGCTCGATGGTGATGTCAGGCAGCGGCAGTCCCTGGCCCGTCAATAGAATAACAAACGGGTTGGTGTCCGGGTCATCGCTGAAGATGCGGGCGGTGGCATTGCGCGGGCCGGCGGAGCTGGGTGCAAACCGCAACGTGAAGGTCGTTGTGGCTCCCGCCGCGAGAGTGCTGGGCAGCGGTTGCGCCAAAGTAAAGTCCGAGGCGTTGCTGCCGGTGAGAATCAGGCCGGAGAGGGTCAGCGGTCCCGTGCCGGAGTTGCGCAGCGTGAAGATGTGCTCCGCGGGAGTGGTCGCCAGCACAACCGTGCCGAAGTTGGCGGCGCCCTGGCCGCTTTGCAGCACTTCCCCTGGCGGGAGTTCGACGGCGATGTTGGGAGTGACGACACCAAAGCCGGTGAGGTTGACCGTGAATGGCGCTTCGTCGGGATCGTTGCTGGCAACAGACAAAACACAGGCGCGGTCGCCTCCATTTTGGGGGGCAAAGCGCACGGTGAAGGTGGCGCTCGCGGCGGGTGCGAGCGTGGCCGGAGGAGGGGAGAGGATTTGAAAGTCCGCGGCATGATCGCCACTCAGATGAGCGGCGAGGTCCAGCAATGGAGCGGTGCCATCGTTGCGCAGGGTGAACACGCGGTCGAACGAGCTCGCCTGGGTGGCGGCTGAACCGAACGACACAAAGGACAAACCAGAGGACAGATTGCTTCCGGCTGGCTGTTCGAGGACGATGTCAGGAGTGGCAACGCCGGTGCCACTGAGCTGGATCACAAAAGGGTTGGCATTCGGGTCGTTGCTGGCCACATGCATGAGGGTGCTGCGGAGGCCCGCCGCTTGCGGGATGAAGCGCACGGTGAGCACGCTGCTTTGTCCGGGGTTGATTGTGGCGGGGGAAGCCGAGGCGAGGTTGAAATCTCCGGCGTGATCGCCAACGAAACTGACGTTGATCCCGCTCAGCACGCCCGTGCCAGCATTGCGCAGGGTGAAGTGGGTGGTGAGCGGCGTTCCATTGAGCTGGGTGCTGCCGAGGTCAAAACTGGCGCTGCCAGAGGCAAGCGGTGTCGCGGGAGGATTCTCGATGACAAGATGCGGAGTCACCACGCCTTGGCCGGTGAGCGTGAGAACGAACGGATTTTTAACCGGGTCGTTGCTGGCGATGTTGAGCGTGGTCTGGCGCGTGCCGCTTGCTGTTGGATTGAAGCGAATGACCATGGCGGTGCTCTGGCCAGGCTGGAGATTGGTGGAGGGCGCGGTCACCACACTGAACTCCGAGGCCTGTCCGCCGCTGATGGCTGCTTGCAGCCCGTTCAAACCTCCGGTGCCGTCGTTGCGCAGGGTGAAGGTCAAGTCACTGACAGATGCGCCGACATTGGCGGAGGCGAAATCAACCACGGACACTCCGTGGGTGAGGGTGCTGCCGGCAGGCTGCTGGACAACCAAGTTGGGCAGGGCCAGCGCCTTGCCTGAAAGGGGAATGTCGAACGGGTTTTCGTCGGGGTCGTTGCTGGTGATGCGTGTTGTTGCGATGCGCGTGCCATCCGCCGAGGGAGAAAAGCGCAGCACAAAGCTGGCGCTGGCTCCCACTGCGAGAGAGGCGGGGGGAGGTGTCACCACCGAGTAGTCAGCGGCGTGAACTCCGATAAGCGCCAATGTGATCCCGGTTAGATCCGAATGGCCATCGTTGCGCAGGGTGAAGACGCGGTCCGCGGCGTCTCCAATCTCGGTATCACCAAAGTTCACCACCGTGGCGCCGGCCAGCAAAGAGTTTCCCTGCGGCTGCTCGACGGTGATGTCAGGAACCGTGTCGCCAATTCCGAGTAATTCGATGCCGAATGGACTGCGGGCTTCGTCATTGCTGAACACGCGCAGCATGCCCTCATGCGGGCCCGCCAGATTTGGCGAAAAGCGGATGATGAACGTGGTTTCCTGGCCGGGTTCGAGATTGCCAGCGGGAAAGGAGGCCACTCTGAAGGCGCCGTTTTGAGAGCTCTCCAATTGCAGATTGATGCCGGAGAGCTCCCCGCTTCCTGCATTGCGCAGGGTAAAGACGCGCTCCGCTCCCGATTGGCCGATGCTGACCGGGCCAAAGTCAACCCGGGCGGCATGCTCGGGCAATGCCGCGCCGGCTGGCTGTTCGATGACGATTTGCGGCAGCGCCATCGCAAACCCGGTCATTTCGACTTCGAAGGGATTGTCATCCGGATCGTTGCTGGCCACACGCAACAGGGCAAAATGGTCGCCTGTCACCGTGGGTTGAAAGCGCACGACCAGGGTGGTCGTCTGGCCAGGCAAGAGCGTGGTGGCAGGCGACCCGGCGAGGGCAAAATGGGAGGCTCCAGCGCCCGCGATGAGCGGAGTGATGCCGCTCAGCAAATCGGTGCCATTGTTGCGCAACGTGAAAGTGATCTCTGCGAGACTGCCGCCGAAAATGGCGTTGCCGAAATCAACCGATGACTGCGCGTGAAACAAAGGATGGCCTGCGGGCTGTTCGACCGACAGGTTGGGAAAGGCCTGCGCGCTGCCATTCAAGGCGATGTTAAAAAGGCCCTCATCCGGGTCGTTGCTGGCGAGCTGGGCCGTTGCCTGGCGCGTGCCGCCAGCGAGAGGCATGAAGCGGATAGTGAAAGTGCTGCTGTCGCCCGGCTCGATTGAGGACGGCGGTGGCACCGCCACATAATAGTCGCCCGCGTTCGCGCCGGTCAGGCTGACACCGAGCGCGGAGAGCACTCCGGTGCCGTTGTTGCGCACGGTGAAGACGCGGTCCACCGGGTCGCCCGCGACTTCAGCCTGGCCAAAATCAATGTGCGCCGACCCGTTGGCCAATGGATTGCTGACGGGATGCTCAACGCGAAGATCGGGATAAACGGTGCCAGCGCCAGACAGGAGGATGTCAAAGGGATTCTCATCCGCGTCGCTGCTGGCAACGCTGACCCGCGCCTGCCGCGGGCCCGCCGCTTGCGGACTGAAGAGCAGGCTGAAGGTGGTGAAGCCTCCGGGCGGAACAGTGGCTGCCGGGGGGCTGATCACGCTGTATTCCGAGGCATGGATGCCGGAAAGGGTGAGGGCAATGCCGGTAAGGTTGGCGGTGCCTGCATTGCGCAGGGTGAAGGTGCGGGAAGTGGATCCAGCCCAAGCCATGACTTCTCCGAAGGACACGGTGCTGAACCCGGCGGTGAGGTTGTTGTTCTGCGGTTGTTCGATCGCAATTTCGGGCGCCGGAATCTCGCCGGCGCCGCTGAGAGCGACCAAAAACGGGTTTTCGTTGGGATCGTTGCTGGTGATCTGCAATTGCGCGTGGCGCACACCTCCTGCGCCCGGGGTGAAGCGGATGACCATGGGGGAGTTGCCGCCCGCTGGAATGGAAGATGCAGGGACCTGAGTCACCTCGAAATCGGCCGCATGCGGCCCTGCGATGGACACCGAAACCCCCTGCAAAGCCTCAACACCGCTGCTGCGCAGTTGCCAGGCAAGGCTGGCAGGGGTGCCGCCAACCAAGGTGTTGCCGAAGCTCACACTTGAGATGCCGTTGAACAATTCCGAGCCGGCAGGCTGCTCCACCGTGATGTCGATCTGCTCAACGGTGATGACCGCCCCAAAGACGTAAGCCGCGCCCTTGTCCCAGGCCAGCAAATCGGAGCTTGGGGCTCCGGTTACGATGTTTTCACCGGCCATCGCGATACTCAGTCCGAGGTTGTCTCCGATGCCCGATCCGGGCGCGGCCAGTGCGATTTCAGGCGCCGTGGGAACGGCGCTGCCCAAATCGAAGACATGCACCGAGCCTGCATCCTGGGCGGTCAGGTCATCCATGTGGGCGCCGACTGCGATTCTGTTGCCATCAATGCCCACGGTGACGCCGAACTGGCTGTTGGGTGATGCTTGCGGGTGGCGCAGAGTCAGGGCCGGAAGGGTCGGCTGCGGCAGGGTGAGATCAAACACATAGGCGCTGCCAGTGTCGCTTCCCCCATGGTCGTCGGTGAGCGCGCCAATGACGACGGTTGGTCCCGAGACCGCGACCGAATAGCCGAATTGATCGCCGACTGCCGGCTCAGGATTGCTGAGAACGTGGACGGGGATGGTGGGTGTGCCTGAAGTCAGATGGTAAAGGTAGGCGGTGCCGCCGTCGACGGCGCTGCTGTCGTCTGAGGAGGCGCCGACCACGAGCACGTTGCCATCGATCGCAACAGCGCGTCCGAAGAAGTCGCCGATGTCCGGGGTTGGGTTGCGCAGGGTCAGCCAGGGAATCTCAGGCGAGGTGCCTGTTAAGTTGTAAACATAAACGCTGCCTGAATTGATGGCCAGGGCGTCGTCAAGCCTGGCGCCAATCACCAACCGGTTGCCGGACATCGCCAGCGCGCTGCCGAATTGGTCACTGCCAGCGGGCTCAGGGTTGGGCAATGCCAGCACCGGCAGATGCGGCTGGGGGGCATTCAAGTCATAGACGTAAACGATGCCGGCATCGTTGATGTCAAGCGGGTTGGCGTAAGGGGCGGACACCGCGATGCGAGAGCCGGAGATGGCTACGGACTGCCCGAATTCGTCGCCAGGGAACGGGTTTGGATTATGTAAAACCAGGAAGGTCGCCGCAGGCGAGGCGCCGGCCAGATTGTAAACGAAAACGCTGCCCGCGTTGGAGGCGCCGCTGTCATTCAAGCGTGCTCCGATCACCATGTGAGTCCCGGAAATGGCGACGGCCCCGCCGAAAAAGTCGCCCGAGGAGGGGCTTGGGTGGTGCATCAGGGCCGTGGGGACACCGGAAGCCAGGTTGAACAGTGCCAGCGCGCCGGAGTTCGTGGCGTCGGTGTCAGCGGAGGGGATGCCGGCGACGACGCAATCGCCGTGCATGGCAAGAGCCCATCCGAGCTGGTCATCAGTGGCAGGCGAGGGGCGGGAGAGCGTCACCACCGGCTGCGCCGGTTGCGCGCCACCCAAATTGTAGAGATAAGCTTGGCCCGCGTCCTTGACCGCTGTGTCGTCGTAGGGGGCGCTCACCACGACATGGGATCCGCTCATGGCCACCGCGTAGCCGAATTGATCGTTTGCTGCTGGCGAGGGGTTTTCCAGGGTCAGGTAAGGACTCGAGGGGTAACCGGCGCTGAAATCATAGACATAGGCGCGTCCAGAGTTTGTCGCCGAGGCGTCGTCCATGAAAACGCCCACGACGAATCGCTGGCCATGAATGGCCACTGCATTGCCAAATTGGTCGGTGGCGGCGGGATGAGGGTTGGGAAGCGAGACCACCGGGATCGCCGGCGTGGCACCGGTCAAATGAAACAGCTCCACGCTGCCCGCGTTGGTTGCGCCTTGATCTTTTTGCGGCACGCCCGCCAATAAGTAGGCGCCGTCGAGCGCAATGGCATGACCAAATTGATCAGCGGAAACCGGCGATGGGTTGTGCAACGTTTGCACGGGGTCCGCGGGGGACGCGGAATCGAGTTTGTAAATATAAACCGTGCCGGTGTTGGCCGCGGCTTGATCCTTGAGGGGAGCCGCCACCGCAATTCGCTGTCCCGAAGCCGCCACGGCGAAACCAAAATGGTCACTTGCGGCGGCTGAAGGATTGCGCAGCACATGCAAGGGCAGGGTGGGATTGCTGCCGGCGAGGTCATAGACATAGGCGATGCCGGCGTTGGATGCGTCGGTGTCGTCAAGGTAGGCGCCGACCACCAATTTGCTGCCCGTCAGTGCCACCGAATAGCCGAAGTAGTCATAGGCGGCGGGCGTGGGATTGACCAGCACGTGCAGCAGCTCGCCGGTCACGGTGTCGAAAACTTTCACCACCCCGGAATCCTGGGCACCGATGTCGTCGAACGGGGCTCCAGCGACCGTGTAGGTGGCATTGGCGGTCGTGCTCGAGCCAAGGGCGGCGGACTCCTGGGCCATGCCGGGCGGTGGCAAAATGGCATGACGCAGTTGACCCGTCTGTTGCGCCATGAGCGGCAGCCAGGCAAGGCAGCAGCCTAGCAGAGGCAAAAAACGGGGGTCGAGAGGGCGGATCATGAACGGGAGCGGGCGAGCTGTCCTGGCGCGCCGGTCCTTTCGGCACCTTGCAAGCAGAAGCTGAAATGGATTGGCAGAAAGGACATGATCGCCTGATGCTAAATATTATAATAATCATAATTATAATTCAAATAAATTGCAAGCTGCGGACTCGTCAGGGTTTTGTAAAACTCTTGAATCGCGTAGAACCTCCCTTCTGCCACCGTTAATCCCACCCCTCCCCATTCACTCCATGATGTCACGCTTCGTTCTATTGCTCCTTGCCACTGCCGGATTTCTTCGTGCTGAAGACCAGATTCAACTTCAGCCCATTTACCGGGGCATTGAAACCCTTTTCCCCGTCGCTCTACAGATTCCAGCCGACGACAGCAACCGCCAATTTTTGGCTTTGCAGCGCGGGCAAATCCTGATCCTTCCGGAAGATGAGTCTGCCACCAGCGCCAAGACTTTTCTCGACCTCAGCGGTCGTGGCCTGGAGGCTCCAGACGGCAAGTTTGAGGAGGGTCTCAATGGTCTGGCCTTTCATCCCGACTTCAAGGCCAACGGCAAGTTTTACCTCTGCTACACCCGCCAGCAGCCCAAACGCCTGCTGGTCACTGAGATGCGTGTCTCGGAAAGCGATCCCGACCGTGCGGATGAGGCCACGGAGCGCATCCTGCTGGAGATCCCGCTGGTGAACTGGAATCACCATGGCGGAAACCTGCTGTTTGGGCCGGATGGCTACCTCTACATCGGCGTCGGCGACATGTCGAAGCGCGACGATGCGCTGCGTCTGGCGCAAAACACCGCCAGCCTCAACGGCAAGATCCTGCGCATCGATGTCAACAAAACCGACTGGCACGACGGTCGCTACGGCATTCCGGAGGACAACCCGTTCGTCACCGGCGTCAACGCCCAGCCGCAGATCTACGCCCTCGGTTTGCGCAATCCCTGGGGCATGGCCTTTGACGACCAAGGCCGCCTTTGGTGCGCCGATGTCGGGCAGAACCTGATTGAGGAAATCAACTGGATCGTCAATGGCGGCGACTACGGCTGGTCTTACCGCGAGGGCCGGGACACTTTTGTGCTGCGCAACGAGCCGGACCCCGAGGGCGCCAAATTCATCGCGCCGATTCATCAGTATGATCACTCCGTCGGCCTCAGCATCACCGGTGGCATCGTCTACGATGGCAAGGCCTTGACTGACCTCAAAGGCGCCTACATCTACGGGGATTTTGTCATCGGCAAAATCTGGGCGCTGCGCGCGGATGACAGTGGCAAGGTCACCAGCGACAGCCTCATTTACACCAGCCCGCAAGAGGTGGCAGCGAATCCCAAGAAAAAACCGAGCGTTCTGGTCAAACCGACCGCTTTCTGCGCGGACAAGAACGGCGAATTGCTGGTGCTCTGCTGGAATGGCGCGATTTATCGTGCGACCCGTCCTTGAAGGCAGGCTGTCTGGCTTATGGCAGCCCTTCGAGCAGCACCTGGCCGGTTAATTGCCGGGCAGGTGCGGAGCCGTCCAACTGCGGCAGCAAGAACCAGCCGACTCCCTGCCGCAATCGCGGCACCAGCAGTCCCTGGAAGCTGACTCTGCGGGTGACAGTGGCGCCGCTGTCGGCGTCTTCGTCGCGCAGAGTAAAAGTGCCTTTGAACAGGTTGCTGGCGGTGCTGAGGCTGCTCAAGCGCGTGAGCGCGGGGTTCTCGTCCGCGGGCGGCAGCGACACCGCATTGCTGGCGGAGATGCCCACTTCCACCGTGGCCAGATCACCCAGTTCCGATGTCTCCAAGTTGGCTCCATGGAAGGCCAGCAACGCGTTGGCTTCCGCGGCGGGTGTCAGGTCGAGTTGGGCAGCCGCCGCTTCACGTCGATGGCGGGTGCCGCCGCAGGCTGTTAGACGATTGGCAAACCCGTCGGGGTAAACCCGGTCCCGCTTGCTGGCGGCGCGCCATTTGCGCCAGTCGAGTTCGCCATCGAGTTCGAGCGCCGTGGCCACACCGCCTTGAGGCGTGAGGAGTGCCCAGCCTTGAACGGAGCCTCCACCGTTGTAGAGCTGCCGGTGCAAGGGCAGCCGGCCGCCGCTGCTGAGAGTGACACTCTGGGTGTGCACGGACCCATCCGCCAGCCGGCCTGACCAGGTGACGACACCGTTGCGCGAGACTTTAGCCGTGGCGTAGCCGATGCCCTCAGGAAGTGGCGGCTGAGCCTCATCCTCTGAAGGTTCCGTGTGTGGCGCAGGCAGCAAAGCCACCGCCAAGTCACCAGCAAAAGCGTCGGCAGGATGGTTTTTGCCATGCCACTGGCTCTGCCACGCCTCCAGAGCGATGGGAGTGGTGATGCCGTCGCGCACCCAGCCGGTCAGGTGGCCGCTGGCGGCTTCGAACTGAAGGTCCACCTGCAGGGGGGCTTGGCTGCCGCCGCGTTTTACCTGTGCCGAGGCAGTCGCATTCAGACCGGGCAGCGTCTCGACCGTGCCGCGCACCGGATGGCTTTTGTTTGCCAGCGAAAGACGCCCACTGAAGCTGCCTGTGGAACTGACGCGAAGTGCCAGCAGCCCGCCGAGTTCCTTGTTGAGGTGGCCACGGCTTGCCAGTCCGCTGAAGTCGCCTTGCAATCCCGGCTCAAGGGCGGCGCAGTCCACCCAGAATTCCTTCGGCGAGCTGTTGCCGGCTTCGTTGGCGGCGGTGACGACAAGCCGGTAGAGACCGGCTTTGCGCGGTTTGCCAATGAGCTGTCCGGTCCGCCGGTCGCAACTCACGCCAGCGGGCAGGCCGCGGACTTCAAAACGTGTGGCGTCATTCTGCGCAGTGACCACATCCGCCACCGTGCCGCTGACCCGCCAGGGGCCGAGCTCGACTTGATTCACGACCGGCCGCAAGCGCACGGCCACGGCTTTGACGGAGCCATCGAGTTCCAAGTCATCGCCGCCAGCGGCATCGGGCATGCGCACTTGGCAATGGTAATCTCCTTGATGGGCACGCACCACCGAACGGATTTGCAGTTGGTTCCGGGTCGTACCGGAGATGCCGGCGTTGGGATCGTCTTGCAGGGCTTGGCCGTCTTTGAACCATTGGTAGCTCAGGGCGGGGCCGGTCGCAGACTGCTTGAGTTTGAGCGGTTTGCCTTCGTTGATGACGTCCGGACCGGTCACCGGCCCGACCACGCCGAGGTGCGCGGCCTGGCGTGGCGCGGCCCCGCCGCCGGATGACACCACAACGTCATAAGTGCCGCCATCGCTGAGTTTGAGCGCAGGCAGGTCAATGCGTGGACCCGTCTGTTTGGTCAAAACCGTGCCCGACTTGCGCCAGCGGTATTTGAGAGGGGCTCCAGCGGCTTCAGCTTCGACCTGTAACGCCGCTGTTCCGCCAGCCGCAGCCAGTATTGAGGAGGGAGAAGACAACAGGGTGGGCGGCGGGACAGGCACAAAATGGACCGTGATTTCGGCGATGCCCGTATGCGGGACGGCGACGGTTTGCGTCTCTGGCGGAAAGTAGGCTCCGGGTGTTTTGAAGCTGAGTTCGTAATCGCCAGGGGCCAGCCCGGTCACCGCTTTTCCACTGGCTTGCGCGCCGCCGCCGTTGAGGCGCCATTTGGCGCCTGCGGCCACGGCCCCGGCCGGCTCAATGTGGACGCGAACTCCGGTTTTCGGTGCGTAACCCAGATCTTGCAGCACGGCGGTTTCGAGCGGGCTGATCGAGGAGCGCTCATTTGCCGCCAGATGGGGCGCCATCACCATGATTTGGCCGTCAAACCGAAAGCCCTCGGGCCAGTGGGCAGCCACTCCCAGGGCGGGCGCGCCGCCGTTCATCGCCACCGTTCGGGGGCCATGAAATGAACCCCCAAGTGAAAGGCGTTGAAACGCGGCCGCGCCCTGGGTGAAGCCAAGCAGGTGCGCGATTTCATGCATGGCCAGGGTGTGGAAGTCAGTCTGATCAGGATGATCTTCCTTGGTGCCGGGGTCAGGATCAAAGTACCAACGGGCATCCGAATCGAAGGCGATGGCGCCGCCGAAACTGGCAAAACGGGAACCGCTGTTGCGCGCTTTGATCAAGTTGACCCAGGACGGGTAACCGCTGGCGCTGTAACGAAATTCCGCGTAACCGAGGTAGCCTCCATAAACATTGGGCCGAGCGCCGACGTAAATCACGACGGTGTTGGCCGGCAGAGGTTTGTTGACGATGTTGGTGTTCGAGCTGTCCAGGGACGCGTTTTTGTCCGGCCGGTTGAAGGACAGGGTCCAGGTGTTGCCGCCTGTTCCTCGCGGAATGGCGGGGGTCTGCGCGCCAGCGAGCTGTTGTTCCCAGGCAAGGCCCGCCGCCTCCAACACGGCTTTTCGTTCAGGGACATCAAAAAAGCCGAGCGTGTCGTAGGTGTAGTCGAAGCGGATGTCCAAGGCAGCGGCACCTGTCGTCCAGACGAAAGCCAGGACGGGGAGCAGCAGACGGAAAGGCCAGCGCATGGAGACCAAGCCAGAATTTAACTATAATTTCCATAACATCAATGTCGTAAGCTGCTTTCGCTCTGTTTTGTGCGCGTCGCTCATTCTAAATGCTTCGTGTTGCTTGAATTTCGAGAGAACTTAGTCTATCAGACCGGGTGCCTCTGCCTCTCGCCCGTCTGTGGATCGCTTCGCTTCTGCTCTGCTCATTTCCGTTGAGCGCGCAGGATGGCGGTCCGGCGTCGGATGATCCTTCCATTCCAAAGGACCCCGATGTCATCACGCGTTTGCAGGTGTTCCTCGACCGGCAGCTTTTCGGACCGGGCAAGGTCGATGGCGCCATCGGCGAGTTCACTTACAAGGCTGTGGTGAATTACAACTCGGTGACGGGCGCGCGCGATTTATATGCTTGGCAGCCGGTGCTCAACGCTGCGGAAAAGGCGGTGCCGGTCATTTATGCAGCTTGCAAAATCAGTGAGGACTTGATGCGTCATGTGAATCCGGAGTTGCCGGCGGAGCCCGCCGAACAGGAGAAGTCCAAGTACATGGCCTACCGCAGTTTGGTCGAATTGGTGGCGGAGCGTTATCATACGGACGAAACTTTTGTCACCAAGCTTAATCCGGGCAAAAACCTCGATCTGCTGAAGCCGGGCGATGTTTTGAAGGTGCCGAACGTGAAGCCTTTTCTCATTGAGGAAGTCACCCGGCACCAGAGCCACAAGGAGGACGCCGCGCTGAGCCTCAACACGGTGGTCATTGACACCACCGAGCGCATGGCCGCCATTTACGACCCGCAGGAGCGCTTGCTGGCGGCCTTTCCCATCACGCCGGGAAAACCCGAGTTCATTCCGGTAGGCGACTGGAAGGTGGTCAACATGGTGACCACGCCGAACTTCCGCTACGACAAGCAATTTCTGGAGGAAGGCACACGCGGCAGCCAGGCTTATCAAATTCCTCCCGGCCCCAACAGCCCTGTCGGCATCCTTTGGTGCGGCCTGAGCAAAAGCGGCATCGGTTTGCATGGCACCGCCTACCCGCGCACCATTGGACGGTCGCAAAGCGCCGGTTGCGTGCGTCTGGCCAATTGGGATGTGATCCGCCTGCCCAAGCTGATCCGGCCCGGATCGCGCGTCATTGTTCGCTGAGGCGCGCAAAAAAATTTGATGTCAAAGCAGCGAGCTTGCTTGCATGCGTCGTATCTCTGGGAAAGATTACTCAATGGTGGTTCCACGTAGTCCAACCTTTGCCTTGCTGCTGTGGCTTGGCGGGCTGGCTGCCCCCCTGGCCACTCCGCTGGCAATCATGGCAGATCCCCTCCGCATCGGCGTCATTGGCTTGGACACCTCCCATGCCGAGCAGTTTACGATGCGGCTCAATGACCCGGCCAATCCCAATCACGTGCCAGGCGGGCGTGTCGTGCTGGCTTGTCCGGCCGGCAGCGCGGACCTGCCCGAAAGCACCGCCCGCTTGCCGGAATTCACCGCAATCCTGAAGGACAAGTACGGTGTGCGCATGGTGGACAGCATCGCAGCCGTCTGCTCGGAGGTGGACGCGATCATGCTGCTGAGCCTGGATGGGCGCCCGCATTTGGAGCAGGCCAAAGAAATCATGACCTTCGGCAAGCCGCTTTTTGTCGATAAACCCGTCGCCGCCAACCTGCCGGATGTCGTGCGGACCTACATGCTGGCCGAGCAGCTCAAGGTGCCGTTGATGAGCGCCTCCGCTCTGCGCTGGTATCAGGGGGTGGTGGAGGTCGCCGGCGTCAAAAGCACGCCGCCGGACGCCGCCATTTCCTGGGGACCCGCGCCCAGCCTGCCCCATCATCCGGACCTGTATTTTTACGCCATCCATGCCACGGAAGCCCTCTTCACCGTCATGGGGCCCGGCTGCGAGACGGTGACCCGCACCACGACACCGGCGGAGTCCGTCGTCACCGGCATTTGGCGCGGCGCCCGCAGCGGCACCCTGCACGCTTTGCACCGGCTGCCGATGCACTCGAAGGCCTACAAGCTCGTGCGTTTCGATGGCGAGGAGGTTTTTGAGCAAAAGAATCAGGGCGATTACACCCCCATGCTGCGGGAGATCGTCAAATTTTTCGAAACCAAAACCCCGCCCGTGACCGCGGCGCAGACTCTGGAAATCTACGGCTTCCTGCAGGCCGCTGAAGAGAGCCGCCTGCAGGGTGGTGTGCCTGTCTCAGTGCGCGAGGTGCTCAGCAAAGCCGGCACCCCGGAACACTGGCTGCCGCAGCTCAAACCGGAGGAAACTTCGGCGCGCTAGGCCGGGCAGACGGCCCTTAGAGAAAATAAGAGTGATTCTTCGAAACTATGTCGTGAACGAATCGCCCGGGAGGTGGTCAAAAAAAGATCGGAATATTCAACACCGGCAACCCCTCAAGTCGTTATGAACACCAATCCCGTCTCAGCAGTGGATGATTCCGTTCGGGAAGACATGATTCTTCTCCAGCGCATCGCCCAAAAAGACAGTCCCAGCTTCCAGGCCTTTTACCGCAAATACAGCGGTCTCATCTTCACCGCCATTGCCAACGTCCTCAACGATCACCATGATGCTGAGGATGTGATGCAGGAGGTGCTGGTGCAGATTTGGAACAAAGCCCACCTTTATGAGCCGCGCAAAGGCAAGCCCCTGACCTGGGTCACCACCATGGCCCGCAACCGCGCCATCGACCGCATCCGCGCCAAACAGCGCCGGGCTCGTCTCAACGATGGTTTTGAGCAGGAAAATCGCGTGGCGCAGTTTGAGTTCGAGGAATCGAGCGCTGAACTTTTTGAGGCCAAGGAGCGCGGCCGCGTCTTGCGCCAGGCCGTGTCCCGGCTGACCTCGGATCAGAGGGAGGCCATCGTTTTGACCTATTTCACCGGTTTGACCCAGGCTGAAGTCGCCGACAAACTGAACGAGCCCCTCGGCACGGTCAAGGCGCGCATCCGTCGTGGCATCAGCCGCTTGGAGGGCTTGGTCAAGCCGAAGTTGTCCTGACGGTCGATCACATCGCGTCGGACGCCCTCAAGCCTCTGCGCTTTTTCGCGGCCGGTGCTTTCCGCGCTGTTTGCGGATCGCCTGCAAACCACCGACAGCAAAATGGTAAAGATGCGCCGCCAATTCCTCGGGTGATGTGTGTCGTAGGTGCTCGGCCATCGCGGGCAGGTTGCGCCCTGCCACCAGCAGCATCGAACAAGGCGCGGCGATGCTGATCAGGCAGCGGAACAGTGCCGGGTCATCCGCCGGCAACCCGGTGATCTCGCTGAGAATGCCCAGAACGAGCCGGATCTTGGGCAGGATTTCGTTTTGTTGCAGAACCTGGAGATGGGAGGTGGGCGACAGCAGTTCGTGTCCGAGGACGCGGGCATGCCAGCCTCGGTTGCTGACGACTTTCTCCGCCAAGCCCTCGATGAGTTTTCGCAGCTTGCCGCGCGCCGGCAAGTTCGTTGCGGCGAGCGCGTGCAGACTCTCCAAACTGATCAACTGGCGATGAGCCTCAGCCAGCACTGTTTGGTAGAGACCGTTGCGGCTGCCAAAGTGATAATTGATTGAGGCAAGGTCGACCTTGGCTTTGGCGGCAATCGCCTTGCTGGTGGTCTCAGCGAAACCGGAGGCCGCGAAAAGCCCGCCGGCCACTTCCAGGATGCGATGGCGGGTCGCCTCGCCGTCGGCGCGAGACGTTCGCGCGTCGTTGCGTTTGCGGATTGACATTAAAATAAATTTAAACTAAATTTCATTTAAAGTCGAGGCGAAACAGGCCGCCGCTTGGTTCCATGAAAAAAGTGCTCTTTGTCATGCTCTTGTTTGCGGGCGTCGCGGCAGGCTGGTTCTGGTGGAAAAAAAACCAGTCCCGGGAGGCGGTTCGCGAATGGGTTCTCTACGGCAATGTGGACATCCGGCAGGTGGCACTGGCCTTCGACGGCAGCGGACGCATCACTGAAGTTCGGGCCGAAGAGGGTGACCCGGTGAAGGCGGGGCAGCTCATGGCCAAACTCGACACCCGGCTGCTGGACATTCAGGCACGCGAAGCGGCAGCCATGGTCGAGGTCCAAAAGCAAGCCCTTTTGCGCCTGCGCAACGGCTCACGGCCGGAGGAAATCACCCAGGTGCGCAGTCAGCTCGCCTCTGCCGAGGTGGAGGTGAACCGTGCCGAATTGGATCTCTCCCGCCTGCAATTGCTGCAAAAGGCAAAGGCAGTCAGCACGCAGGATGTCGATCACGGTCGCGCTTCCGTCGATGCTGCGAATGCCCGGGTCGAGGAATTACGCGCGGCATTGAGCCTGGCTGAATTGGGGCCGCGGGTGGAGGAGGTGACGGGAGCCGAGGCGCAACTGACGGCGTCGGAGGCACGCCTGGCGCAATTGCGTCATCAGATCGATTTGGGAACGCTGCGAGCGCCGACAGGCGCCGTCGTGCGCGCTCGTTTGCTCGAGCCAGGAGACATGGCAACGCCGCAGAAGCCCGTGTTTGCGCTTGCCCTCACGCATCCGAAATGGATTCGCGTCTATGTCAACGAGCCGGACCTAGGCAAGATCAAGCCCGGCATGAAAGTCGGAGTCTGGACCGACAGCCATCCTGATCAGTCCGTCACCGGCACCGTTGGGTACCTCTCGTCGGTTGCCGAATTCACGCCGAAGCCCGTGCAGACGGAGGAACTGCGAACAAGCCTCGTTTACGAGGCACGCATCCTTGTCGAAGACAAGGCAGACCGTCTTCGCCTCGGCCAGCCTGCCACGGTTCGCATCCCGCTTGAAGACGCGCCATGAGTGATGGCGCCGCCATTGTCATCGCTGGCGGTTTGCGCAAGACCTTCGAAGGTCCTGACGGCGCGGTTTTGGCCGCCGTGGATCAACTTTCCCTGACGGTCCGCCCCGGCGAATTGACCGCGCTGGTGGGACCTGACGGCGCGGGCAAAACCACGCTCATGCGTTTGTTTGCGGGGCTGCTCAAGCCGGACGCTGGTTCGCTGCAGGTGCTTGGCATTGACACGAGAAACGATCCGCAGGCGGTGCAGGACCGCATCAGCTACATGCCGCAGCGCTTTGGGCTTTACGAGGATTTGAGCGTGCAGGAAAACCTCGATCTTTATGCTGACTTGCACGGCGTCCCGCAGGAGCAGCGGCGGCCGCGTTTTGCCCGCATGCTGGAGATGACAGACTTGGCGCGCTTCACCGCGCGGCCCGCTGGCAAGCTGTCCGGCGGCATGAAGCAAAAGCTCGGGCTGGCCTGCACTCTGGTGCGTTCGCCTGACCTTTTGCTGCTCGACGAGCCGAGCGTCGGAGTGGATCCGCTCTCGCGGCGGGATCTGTGGAAGATCCTGCAGCAGCTTGTCGAGGACGAACGCTTGAGTGTCATTGTCAGCACCGCCTACATGGACGAGGCGGAGCGCTGCGCAAAAGTCTTCGTGTTGAGCAAGGGCAGACTGCTGGCGGAGGGCTCGCCCGGCCGGCTGCGGTCGAAAGCACACGGGCTGACTTTTTGCGCGGAACCGCCCGCTGGCAAGCCGGCTCGGGACTTGCAGGCCAAGCTGATCGACGCGCATGAACTGGTTCTCGATGCCACGCCGCAGGGTGGAAGTGTGCGTTTCATCCGGCAGCCGGAGGCGGATGAAGGGCAACTGCGGGATTTGCTTCGCGGCACCCGATTTGAGCCGCGGCCGGAGGAATTGGAGGACGCCTTCATGATGCTGCTGCGGCAGCAGGAAGCAGAAGAAGGCCGGCCGGCGGGCAGGGCTGTGGTGGCAAATCTGGCGGCAGCGGGCACAGTGGCTCCTGCCGGGACCGGACGCGGCGGGCCGGTCATTGTGGTTCGTGACTTGGTGCGCAAGTTCGGTGACTTCACCGCCGTCGCCAGTGCTTCCTTCGAGGTGAACCCGGGTGAAATCTTTGGCTTGCTCGGCCCAAATGGCGCGGGCAAAACCACGACCTTCCGCATGCTGTGCGGGTTGTTGCCGGCCACCAGCGGCCATCTCGAAGTCGCAGGCCGCAACCTGCGCACGGCACGCGCCCAGGCGCGGGCGCGGATCGGTTATGTCGCGCAGAAATTCGCCCTCTACGGTGACCTGACGGTGCGCGAGAACTTGGAGTTTTTTGGTGGCGCCTACGGGCTTCGGGGCAGGGCTTTGCGTGCTCGCGTGCGAGCCTCTCTGGAGCAGTTTGAGCTCGATCCGGCGGCGAAAAGCGGTTTGCTGCCGACCGGATACAAACAGCGTCTGGCCATGGCTACGGGGCTGCTGCATCAGCCGGACATTCTCTTCCTCGACGAACCAACCAGCGGCATCGACCCGCTGGCCAGGCGCGCTTTTTGGCGGACCATTACCGAGCTGGCTCACAGCGGAGTGACGATCATCGTTACCACCCATTTCATGGAGGAAGCCGAATACTGCGACCGCATCGCGATCCAGGACGCGGGGCAGATGTTGATCATCGGCACGCCCCAGGAGGTTCGAGACCGGGCAGGAGAGACGGATTCGGGCGATATGAACAGGGCGTTCATCGCCATCGTCGAGCAAAACCGCGCCGGGCAAAACACGAAAGCTGCCGCCGCATGAAAGCACCGAACTTCGGCGTCCGTCTCGCAGCATTAACGCGCAAGGAATTCCGGCAGATGCTGCGCGATCGGAGCAATCTAATCGTCGGGCTGCTGCTGCCAGTGGTGTTGATTCTCCTCTTTGGTTTCGGTTTGTCGTTCGATGTGACCAACGCGCGGGTGGCGGTGGTGATGGAGGATGCCGCACCCACAGCGCGCGCGGCCGTCGCGGGTCTGCAGGGTTCGACTTACCTGGCACCCTCTTGGATTCGCTCCATGGCGGAGGCCGAGCACCTGATGCGGATCGGCAAGGTCGATGCCATCCTGCGCGTTCCCGCGGACTTTTCCCGCCGCCTGTCCGCCGGTGAGGGGCAGCTTCAACTCATTCTCAACGGGGTCGATACCACCACCGCCTCAGCCATCGACGGGTATGTCAACGGGGCCATCGCCACGCCGGTTTTGCAGCAGGATGACCGTGCCGGCAACAAAGCGGGCGCGGCTGGCCGGGTCGCCCTGGTGCAGCGCATCTGGTTCAACGAGGCGGCGGAGAGCACATGGTATCTCGTGCCTGGCTTGGTGGTTTTGGTGATGACCCTCATGGGCGCTTTTCTCACCTCGCTGCTGATTGCGCGCGAGTGGGAGCGGGGCACGCTGGAATCCCTCTTTGTCACCCCGGTACGGCCGTTGGAACTGGTCCTGGCAAAGCTCGCGCCTTATTTGGTTCTGGGTGTTGTTGACTTGGTGATGTGCCTGCTTGCTGCCAAGTATCTGTTCGAGGTTCCGATGCGTGGTTCGTTGTCGGTCATCATCGGCTCCTCGCTGCTCTACTTGCTGGTGTCTCTCGCCCTGGGGCTGGTCATTTCGGGCGTCACTCGCAACCAGTTTGCCGCCAGCCAACTGGCCATGCTGCTCAGTTTCATGCCGGCGATGATGCTTTCCGGTTTTGTCTTTGACTTGCGCAATCTGCCAGTGGTCATCCAGGTCATCAGTCATTTGCTCCCGGCCACGCATTTCATGGGATTGATCAAAACGCTTTTCCTGGCGGGCGACAACTGGCCTGAAATTCTGCGCTCCTGCTCGGTGCTCGCCCTGTATGCGCTGGTGTTGATTGCCGCCGCCTGCCGGTCACTTCGCAAGACCTTGAATTGAAGCCGTGCAAACGCTTGCCCACTATTTTTGGCAAATCATCGGGCTGTGCCGCAAGGAGCTGCTGGCGCTGCTCAAGGATCCGTCCAGTCGCTCCCTGTTGGTCGTGCCGGCGCTATTGCAGTCACTGCTTTTTGGTTATGGCGCCACTTACGACCTGACGCATGTTCCTTATGCGGTCCTCGATCAAAGCCGCGCCGCTGCCTCCACTGAAATGCTCGCACGTCTGGATGGCACGGGTGTTTTCCACCGGGTCGCGACCTTGGCCAGCGCCAGCCAGATTGACGACTCGGTTGACTCGGGCGAGGCGCTGCTGGTCATCAGCATTCCCGCCGACTTCGAAACCCGCCTGGCCTCCGGTTTGGAAGCGCCTCTGCAGCTCATCCTCGACGGTCGCAACTCGTCCACGGCGAGCTTGGCCGCTGCTTACGTCACTTCCATTGTGTCCAGCTACAATCACGCGCTTGGTGGGCAGTCCCCGGTGACCATTGAGCGGCGCGCCTGGTTCAACCCCAACCTCGAATCGCGCTGGAACATCATGCCCGGGCTGATTGCTGCCTTGAGCATGATGCAAACCCTGATGCTGGCCGCCCTCTCAGTGGCGCGGGAGCGGGAGCAGGGCACTTTTGATCAGCTCCTGGTCACGCCGCTGACGCCTTCTCAAATCCTCATCGGCAAGGCGCTGCCGTCGATGCTGGTCGGCATGATCCAGTCCACCATCATTTTGCTGGTTATCCGGTTTTGGTTTCAGATTCCGCTGAACGGTTCGCTCGGCCTGCTTTATCTCGGGTTGTTTGTGGTCACGCTGGCGACCGTCGGCATCGGTTTGTCGATTTCTGCCCTGGCCCTGAACATGCAGCAGGCCATGCTATATGCCTTCATGCTGGTGATGCCCATGATGCTGCTCTCCGGCTTGCTTTCTCCGGTGCGCAACATGCCGCCGCTTCTGCAAACCCTGACCTATGCGAACCCGCTGCGCTTCGGCATCGAAATCGTGCGCCGGGTTTATCTCGAAGGAGCCGGCTTCAGTCTGGTGGCACCACACTTCCTGCCCCTGCTGGCCATCGCTGCTTTAACCCTGCCGCTCGCAGCCTGGCTCTTCCGCCACAGGTTGACCTGATGGCGAACGTCTGCAAGCCGCGCGCCGATTTATGAGACCAGCCGCAGCGCCTCGCGGATGAGACGGTCGGCGGTGATGTCGGGGCCGGTCAGGCCGCCTTTGACCAGAGACTGCACTGCTTTTTGGGCGTCCGCCTGCTTGTAACCGAGCGCGATCAAGCCCAGCACCGCATCGGTTTGCGCCTCGCGCGGCGCGTCGTGGGCGCTGCGGGCGGATTGGGCGTCCTGCCAGGCGCTCACGACGCCGACCTTGTCTTTGAGCTCAAGCACGATGCGCTCCGCCGTTTTGCCGCCGACTCCTTTGATGCGAGCCAGCGCTTTGACGTCGTTCTGGATCACGCAATCCTTGAAGGCGGCCACCGGCATGCCGCTTAGCACCGCCAGCGCCATCTTGGGGCCGATGCCGGAGACACGGTCAATCAAGAGCCGGAACAGGTCCCGCTCCTCCGCGGAGCCAAAGCCGTAGAGTGTTTGTTCCCGCTCGGTGACATGGTGGTGCGTCAGCAACAGCACTTCCGTGCCGCGCGCGGGCAGGTGATCGAAGGTGGAAAGCGGGATGAGCACCGCGTAGCCCACTCCGTGCGCCTCGATCACCGCCGAATTCGGCAGCGCCTCCACCAATTTTCCTCGAACAAACGCGATCATGTCGCCGATCAAGGAGGAAACCGCGCCGGTGCGCAAGCGGCTTCTGCATCTTCCCCGCTTGAACCGGCTCCGCATTCCGCCACACTCCCGTTCATGCGCGCACTTCTTCTGCTTGTCCTCATGCTGGCCCAAAACGTCACGGTTGCCCGGGCTCAAGCCCAGGAGCCCAGTGCCCAGCCCGAGGTCTTTCTGCTGCTGCCCGAACCCCGCGCGATGCGCTCAGAGCGTTCGCTGACACCGGCAGGCGCGGAAAAGACGGTTTTGAGTCCGGCGCGGGAGACCGGCAACTCGCCGTTCATTGAAACCTATTCTGCCGAGGCCTTCGCGGCCATTGGCATCAGCCCGGAAACGTTTGCGGAGCGCGCCGGCTCGGTGGCGGATCGTTTGTTGCGCGGCTTGCAGCCCGAGTGGGTGAAGGACGATCAAGGGCGGGTGGTGTATGCGGTTTATCGCGGGGAGCGGCCCATTTACGCCAGCCTGCTCGCCGCGCCCTCTTTGCCGCGTCTGTTCGAGGCCGCTTTCGGGCCGGAAATCTGGCTGGCGGCGCCGGATCGCCACTCGCTCTATGTCTTTCCGGCCAAGGCCGCCGAATTGAGCGATTTCACGGCGGATTTGCAGGAGCGCTACGAGACCGACGCCTACGCCGCCAGTTGCGAGATTTTCTCCTGGAAACGGGGGCAACGGCAGCCGGCGGTGGTGGGCTCATTTGCCGACTGATCGAGCAGCCATAAAACCCTGCCATGCAAAGTAAATACATTGCCGGAGGGAATATAGGACGAAAACGCCTGTCAACCGGTTGCGCTTGCACGAGGGGGCCCAAAAAGGCGGAAAATGCCGCCAATGCAACAAATGCTTCGCATAGTGGCAGGGCTGTGCTACTCTGAAGGCCTATGGCCACCACACCGACCCGTAAAACACGATTCTCACGACGCGTTCCTGATCATGTTACTGACGAGCTAGTCAATGTGCTTTCCGACGGCAAAACTTACGACTTCAACGAGCTTTTCGGCCTGGTGTACGACAATCTGAAGCTCAAAAACGCCGTCAGCGGAGGTGAAGAGATGCTCCGCTTGCGTTCCTACGAGAAGCTGCAGAACCTCGTCAGCCGCGGCCTCGCCGCCAAAGTCGGCCGCACTTACCGTGGCCTTGAAGGCGTTCGCCAAGCCCACAGCACCGCTGTCGCCGCCCGCGCGGCCGCCGCGGCGGCTGCCCGCTGAGCCAGCGCGCCTCGCCAAGCTGGGAGGCGCCCGCCTCCGCAACCCGCAGTTTTAACCGCCCCATTCCCTGTTTTTGGGAATGGGGTCTTTTTTGGCGGGAAAGGCCTGATTCAGCAGCTCGTTGGCAGCCGCTGCGCCAGCTTGATCGCATGATCGAGCGCGCCGCGCACGTGACCCAGGCATTCCACCGCGCCCGCGGGCTTGCCTGGCAGCGCCAGCACCAGCGACTGCTCGACCACGGCAGCCAGGCCGCGCGTCAGAATGGCATTCGGGGTCTTTTCCGCTGAGCGCAGGCGCATCAATTCGCCAAAACCCGGCACCTCGACCCGCATGACGCTGCGAATGGCCTCTGGAGTCACATCGCGCGGTGCGATGCCGGTGCCGCCCGTGGTCAGGATCAAAGCGCAGCCCTGGGCGCAAAAGGAGCGCAGAGCCTGCTGGATCGCCTCCAAATCGTCCGGCACCACCGCTTTTGCCACGACCTGCCAGCCATAGCCCGTTGCCGCTTCGTGCAGCGCCGGCCCGCCCAGGTCTGCATACTCGCCCCGGCTGGCCCGGTCTGAAATGGTGATGATGCCGACGTTCATGAGGTGGCGCATCATTCGGGGCTTGTCTGGCGATTGCAAGCCGCATCCGTGGCGTGAAAAAGACTGTTCAAAGCCGCCGAAACCTGTCAAAACCCAACCCATGCCCGGACGCTGCTGCTTTGCCCTTCTATTCGCTTGTTCGTTGACGAGCTTCGCTGTTGCCGCTGAAAAGGCCCCTGCGAAAAAGCAGGAGCGCAAGCGTCCCAATATCGTGCTGGCCTTTGCCGATGATCTCGGGCGTTACAGCAGCGCCTACCGGCGGGCAGGTCTGCCGTCCGTCAATGACCACCTGCAAACGCCGGCCATGGACCGCATCGCCGCTGAAGGGGCCTTGTTTTGGAATGCCTTCGTCAGCGCGCCTTCCTGCACACCGTCACGCGCCGCCCTGCTCTCCGGCCGGCATTTTTTCCGCAACGGCAGCCACGCGCAATTGCATCATCCCTGGAATGGCGACAACGCCAAGGATCCTTGGAATGAGGTGCGCGGGTTTGGCCTGATGCTCGCCAATGCCGGTTATCACATCGGCTGGAGCTACAAGATGCATGTCAGCGAGGACCGCATGGGCGGCAAAAAGCGCAATTACCAGCCCGCAGGCAAGGACTTCAACCACTTCTCCCAGTTCGTCAGCGAGGCGGAGGACATGGCCACCGCCAAAGCCAGGCTGCTGGACGAAGTGCGCGGCAATTTCAGCGCCTTCCTCGCCGACCGCAAACAGGACGATCAGCCCTTCTTTTACTGGTTCAATCCCACCAACACGCACCGGCCTTGGCAGCAGGGTTCGGGCAGGAAGCTGTGGGGAATCGAGCCCGACAAACTGCAAGGTTTGCTGCCCGCCTTCCTGCCGGATGAACCGGAGATTCGCGAGGACTTTGCCGATTACCTGGGCGAGGCGATGGCGTTTGATGCGGGCGTCGGCGTGTTGCTGGCAGCGTTGGAGCAGCGCGGGTTGCTCGATAACACACTGGTCGTCGTCTCCGGCGATCACGGCGCGCCAGGCTTCCCGCGCGGCAAAACCAATCTCTACGATTTCGGCGCGCAGGTGCCGTTGCTGATGCGTCTGCCGGGAAAAATCACCGCGGGGCGGCAAATCGAAGCGCCCGTGTCGTTGCTCGATCTCGCTCCCACGTTCTTGCGCGCCGCCGGGCTCAAGCCGTCGCCCGACATGAACGGTCAAAACCTGTTGCCCGCGCTGGCCGCTGGAGGCGACACGTCGAAACTGCGCGGCTGGGTGATTGTGGGTCGCGAAACGCACGTCAATACCGCGCGCGAAGGCAACTTGCCTTATCCCCAGCGCGCCCTGCGCACACGCGACCACCTTTACGTCGTCAATTTCAAACCTGATCGCTGGCCGGTGGCGACGCCTCCGCTGAATGCCGCCGACACCGGAAAGCGGCGGATGGACATCGACTTTGGTCCCACTCGCTCCTGGTTTGTCGCGCGCGAGGGAGACGCGAGGATCGAGGAACTGTGGCAGCTTGGCTTTGGTCTGCGGCCGGAGGAGGAAATGTATGATTTGTCAAAAGACCCAGATCAGATGCACAATTTGGCGGGCATCAGCGCTTACGACAGCTTGCGGGCGGAGTTGCGCGAGCAGTTGCTGGCTGAATTGCGCGACAATGAGGATCCGCGCCTCGACAATGACGCCTTCGACCGTCCGCCTTATGTTGATAGTAGGCGGTAGGCAGTGACTGCCACTGCCCACCGGCCACCGGCCCCACTACGGCCTTTGAAACAACACCTCCCCGCTGAGCTTTTCATTGCTCGGCGCGCCCGGCAGCGCGGGCAGCAGGAAATGCCCGTCGCCGATCATGCTGTCCGCGCCTTCAGCGGGCTGGCGCAGGATGCCGCTGAAGGGGACTTTGCGTTTCTGGCCCGCGTCCAGCAGCTCGAAGTTGCCGGTGAATGTGCCGTTGGTGGCGTTCAGCTTGGTTTGCCACTTCGTCGTGCTCGGCGCCGCCGTCACTTGATTGCCGCTCAATGTTGCGTTGGCGGGCAGGTCATCGTGTGAGTCGCTGCCGGTGGCGCTGTGGCCGAGGGTGAGCGTGCCGCCCGGCAAACCGAGCCGAGCCGCCAGCGTCTCCGCTCCGGCGGGCTTCTGCCAGGGGTCGATGAGCAGCACGGTTGCCGCCGGTCCGAACCCGTCGCGGTAGGAAGCATCCTTCGGCAGCCCGTCTTTCCTCCACGTCAAGGGGGCTTCTTCCAGATAACGGCGGCCTGCCAGCGAGGGATGCGGGGTCAAGGTGAAGGTTCCGCCGAGGAACGCTCCGGCACGCGCCGGTTTGTAAGGCTGCGCGAACAGGCGGTAGCCGGGATCCGCCGCGACATCCGGTGGCAGTGTGGCAGTGAAGGCGATGCCGTCCCCGAGTTTGCCCGCCAGAGTGAGCGCGCCTTTGGTGTCGATCGTCGCCTTGGCCCAGCCCGCGCCGGCGGGTACGCCGGCTGCTGGCGGCGCGGCGGGTTCCAGCACGGCGGTATGCGCGCCGGCGTAGGGGGCCTTCCAGCCCTTGGGCGGCGCGAGCAAACGACGGCCATCAGCGGCGGCTCCCAGCGGCGCGGCATCGCGCATCGCCATGACGGTCGCCTCGCCCAGCAGCGGCAGGGTGAAACCAATCTCATAGGTGACGCCGTTCTTCACCGCCTTGGCCTCGCCGGTGGCCTGTTCGTTGGGCGAATCGCTCTCCAACACACCGCGCAGCGACAACGCCGCCGTCTCCGTGGCGGCGAACAGCTTGCCGGAAAAACTGCGTCCGTTCTTCGCCACCGTGAGGCTGAGCTTGCCCACCGGCAGGGATGCCCCGTCCATCAGCAGCGCCTCATAGCCGCTGGTGAAGCTCTCCACCACCAAAGTGCCGCGCCGGTGGATCAGTGTGTAGTTCGCCGCCGCGCCGCCCTTCGAGGTGATGGGATACAAACCGCCGGGGCTGGCGGCTTTTGCCGTCGTGGTCAAGGTGGGCGGCGTGGTGAGCGCGCTTTCGTCTTCGCCAGCCACGAATCCGTCATAGCTCAGTGTCAGCGGCGGGTTGTTCTCACCGGCAAACTTGCGCTTGTCATCCGGCGTGACGTGGAGCGGCGCTTTGACGATGATGAGTTTGCCATTTTTCACCACGCCGCCGGCTTCCGCTTGCACGTTGTAACTGCCCGCGGCAGTGGGCGCGGCGGCGCCAAGCACACCGCCGACCTGATAGGTGATCGTCACCGGCTCCGCCGTGCCGAGGGTGGCGATGGGGCGCGGCGTGCCGTCGTAACGCTGGCTGAGGTTGATGAGTGTCAGCGTCGCCGGGTCCGCTTTCACCGTGATGGTGCGCGTCACCGGCTTGGCGGGCGCGTAGAGGCCGCCGCCCGGCTGCGTGGCCTGCACCTTGACCTTGCCCGGGCCGGTCGGCGTCAAAACATGGCTCTCCAGGGTGGCGGGGCCGGAAACCAAACTCAGCGTCACCGGCAGGCCAGAGCTGGCTTCGGCAACCAAGGTCACCGGCCCTTCGCCGGGATAAATCGTCCCCGGCGCGGTGAAGGCGATGGCCTGCGGATAGAGCTTGGACAGCCCGCCGAAACCGGCGATGGCGAAGGTGTAGGCATTCGCCTCCGGGTCGTCGCTGGCAATGCTGATGGTGGCGCTGCGCGGGCCGGGCAGCCGGGGATCGAAGGTGATGGCAAACATCGTCTCGCTATCGCCCGCCGCCAGCGGCGTGGCCGGCTGCGCCGTCACCGTGAAGTCCGCCGCGTGCGCGCCGCCGATCTGCACCCGCGGCGTACCGGTGAGGTTGAGCGGGGCATTGCCGCCGTTGTGGATGGCGAACACGCGCGTGATCTGGGTGTTGAGCAGCGCCACGGGGCCGAAGTCCGTGTGGTCAGCCTCATCGGGCGTGGCATCGCCGTTGGCGATTGTCACGCCGTTGCCGCTCACCGCGATCTCCGGCACGAGGCCCGTGCCCTGGATGGCGAAGGTGTAGGGGTTTTCGTCCGTGTCGTTGTTGGGGATGCTTACCGTGGCGCTGCGCAGGCCAGGACCGGCAGGATCGAAGCTGAGGGTAAAAGTGGCAGTACCGCCGTCCGCCGCCACCGGCGTGTCCGGCTGCGCCGTCACCGTGAACTCCTCCGCGTGTTCGCCGCCGATCTGCACCCGCGGCGTGCCGTTGAGGTTGAGCGCCGTCGCGCCGGTGTTGGCGATGGTGAAGGTGCGCTCCTGCGTGCCGCCGGCCACCACCACCGCATCGAAGTCCGTGTGATCCGCCAAACTCGGCGTCACATTCCCGCTGGCGATGGGCACGTCGTTGCCGCTCACCGCGATCTCCGGCGCGACGCTCAATGCCAGGCTGTAATGCCAGCCCGCAGCGATGGCGATGACGCCCGACTGGGCGGTCGCGGGCACGCTCGTCTGGTCATCCCCGTTGCTCCCCCAGGCCACGACGGAGCCGCCGGCTTTCAGCGCCAGGCTGTGAAAGTCGCCCGCGGCGATGGCGATGACGTCCGACTGGGCTGCCGCGGGCACGCTCGTCTGGCCATCCCCGTTGTATCCCCAGGCCACGACGGAGCCGTCGGCTTTCAGCGCCAGGCTGTGAAAGTCGCCCGCGGCGATGGCGATGACGTCCGA
>CAZKMS010000027.1:0-6555 GCA_964553805.1 uncultured Verrucomicrobiaceae bacterium | reverse complement strand
CGCGGGCACGCTCGTCTGGCCATCCCCGTTGTATCCCCAGGCCACGACGGAGCCGCCGGCTTTCAGCGCCAAGCTGTGACGCCCGCCCGCAGAGATGGCGATGACGCCCGACTGGGCGGCGGCGGGCACGTCCTTCTGGCCGTCCACGTTGTTCCCCCAGGCCAGGACGGAGCCGGGGGGCGCCACGTCCAAGCTGAGCGAGGCCGCCGTCACGGCTCCGGTATAAATCGTTGCCATGTCGCGCACTTCCAGCGTCCAAACGCCGTTCATCTGTGCCGGCGTCAGACCGCCGAAAACCGCGTTCAGGCTGGTGACCGGGGCCGGGTTGCTCTGGCCCGCGCCGCCGGGGACCGTGGTCCGGTACGAACCGGGCGGGATGACAAAGAAAGTATCACCGGCGGCCGCAGCGGTCCAGAGGTTCTCACCCGTGGCGGCATCACTGAAAACATAGGTCCCGTTAAAATCGGATGAAGCTCCGAAACCGGGAATGCTGTTTCCATCGGCTGTCGCTCCGATGCGGCTGAACAACTTCAGGCTGCGCGCGCCGCCCGGCGAGATCAACACCGCGTCCAAGTCTCCCGCCCATTGGTGGTTGAGGGTGAGGCTGACGGCGACCTGCGCCACAGTCCCCGTGAGTCCCGACACGTTGAAACTGATGACCAAGGGATCGCCGGGCGCGGGAGTGTTGGTGCCAGTGCCGTCCGGGATGGCTCCCGTTCCGGTCCCGGGAAAGACCTGCGCCATCAGGCCCGCCGCCGGGAGCCACGCCAGCAGCAGCCCGGCGAGGGTGGCGCGTTTTCCCCGATTTGTTTGATGAGACATGGTCGTTGGTTACATGGAGCGTGTTTGGGTCTGAAGCGGGCGGAGCGCCCGCGAAACATACAGCCGGGAAGGGCTGCGCTCCGGTCATTCAGGCGGGATTGATAGCGCCGCCTTGGATTGAAGGCGAGCGGGAAATGGCAGACGTAAATAGCAACTATTCAGCACGCCTCCCCGGGACCTCTATTTCGCCTTTAATTTAGGCTCATTGGCGGCCATTCGCGTTGAAAAACCGCTCAAAAGCCCAGGGCTTGCGCATGAACATTCGATACGAAAAAGGGCACGCAGAGGCGGGGAGAGGCAGAGACGCGGAGAGAAGGGGAAGGACTTGAGATGCCAGACAGCAGACGGTCAGATGCCAGAGAAATGCCACCACCCGCCTGTCTGCTGTCTGATCATCTGCTGTCTTATGCACATTGCTTTTCTCGCTTTCACGTGCCTGCGCCGGGGGGCGCGTCCGGCGGTTGCGCGTGCCGCTGGCGTTTTCGCTTCTTTTTGCCGGGCAGCAAGGACGGTTTGAAGATCTTCAAAAACTGCTCCTCCGCTGCCATGGTGCCGATGAGGAAAATGCGGCCGCTGGCGGGCAGGATTTGCTCTGGCGACGGATTGACGGTGCGGACGCCGGCGTCTTCAATCGCGATGACGCTGCAGCCGGTCAGAGCGCGCACATCCAGTTCGGCGAGCGGTTTGCCGGCCATCGACGGCGGAATGGCAGCGGGGAAGACGTTGACCCCCTCGGCCAGCAGCAGGTGGTCGGAGCCGCGCAGCACATTGAAAATGGTGTTGGCGCCCATGGACGCGTAAGACAGGACAAGGTCAGCACCCGCCCGCAGCAGGGTGGCCACGTTGCGGTCGAGGGTGCTGCGCGTGAGAATCTGCCAGTTGCTGCGCAGGCGGCGGAAAAAAATGGTCAATGCCACGTTGGCGTCGTCGTCGTGCGTGGTGATGATGAGGGTGGTGGCCTCGCGCGCGCCGGCTTGCTTGAGCACGTCCATTTGCGTGGCATCGCCGATGATGGCCTCCGGGATTCGCCCCACCCGCTCCGGCAGTTTTTCAATGAGCCTGACAGCGCAAACTTCCATTTCCCGCAGAGCTCGCCAAGTGGCCCGGCCGACGCGGCCGCCGCCGATGATCAAAACCGATGGTGGTGTGGTGTTGGTGGTGGTGAAGGTTTCGTTGAAGCGCTGCACCTGCTCGTTGGTGCCGGCGAGGACGAACAGGGTGTTTTCGGTGATGGGGTAATCGGCGGTGACCATTTCCAGCGCGCCGCGATTCCAAACGCCGATCACGCTGACGCCGGTGCGGGTTCGGATCTGACTTTCAGCCAGCGTGCTGCCGACCAGGCTGGTGCCGGAGGAGGCCGCTTCGGCGATGACCAATCCGTCGAGGGTACCGATGACGTGGGCGTCAGAGTCGCGGAGGCTGACCCGGCGCGCCATCATCGAGCCCATCATTTCCTCCAGGCGCAGCACAAGAGTCGCTCCCGCCAGTTCGAGCACGTCGCGGGTGGAATCGGTCGAGGCGGAGGCGACGATGGGCAGATTGGGCGCCAGCTCGCGCGCGGTGAAGGTGACGTTGGCATTGACCATGTCATCGCGCGTGGTCACAAGCAGCGCCGCCTGTTCGATCCGCATTTTGCGATAGGTCTGCGGATCGTCGAGCTCGCCCACGGCGGATTTGATCTGGCGCTCGTTGAGGCTCAATGCCTCCGCCACGGTGGGACAGAGCACCACATACGCGTGCCCGTACTTGTCGAGCATGGGGATCAAGGCGGAGGCGACCGCGTCGTAGCTGGTCAGGATGACATGATGGCGGGTCTCCGGGGGCAGTTCGCGCGGGGCTTTGGAGGCCGCTTGGGCGCGCATCCAAGGCGCATAGAAAAATTCGATGAAAGTGAAGGGCAGCAGCACCAGCATGAACAGCACGCCCGTGACGAGCACGACGACGGAGAACACGCGGCCCAGGTCGCTTTCGAAGGTGATGTCACCAAAGCCCAGCGTGGTCATCACCGTGAGTGTCCAGTACACGCCGGTCACCCAGGAATGCCGCTGCCCTTCGTATTCCATCAGCCCATGGAAGAGAAAGCTGAAGACAGTCACCAAACCGAACAAGACACCTAGCAGTTTGAGCAGCGCGTGCAGGTTGGTGCGACTGGCGCGGTCCTGTAGAATGGTGGCGATGACGGCGATGAGGCCCTTCATGCGCGCAACATGGGGCGCATGCCGGCCAGCGCAACGCTGGAGAGTGATCAGGACGGATTCAGCAGCTCGCGCAGGCAGGTCCAGCGCCTGCGGCTCTCCTGTTTTTGCACCGCCAGACTGAGGGCCTTGGCGTCTCCCACAAGAACCACCAGACGCCGGGCTCGCGTGACAGCGGTGTAGATCAGGCTGCGTTCCAACAGCACGAAATGCTGGGTGCTCAAGGGAATGACGACACAGGGGAACTCGCTGCCCTGACTTTTGTGGATGGTCATGGCGTAGGCAGGCTGCAAGGCATCCAGTTCGCCCGGCTCGTAAACGGCTTCGCGCCCAGCGTCAAAGCGCACGCGCACTTTCACGGGATCGAGCTCCATCGCCGTGATCACGCCCAGGTCGCCATTGAAGACATCCTTGTCGTAGTCGTTGAGCGTTTGCAGCACCTTGTCGCCGACACGGAAAATCTGGCCAAAACGTTCGATCTCGAATTTGAATTCGTTGGGCGGATTGAGCGCCTTTTGCAGCGCGTGGTTCAGCGCCCGCGTGCCAAGACTGTTGCGGTTCATCGGCGTGAGCACCTGGATGTCGGTGACGGGATCGAAGCCATAACGTGCTGGCAGGCGGGTTTTCACGAGGCTGGCGATGGTCTCGGCGATGGCCGCCGGTGTTTCGGCTTCGAGGAAAAAAAAGTCGCCATCGCGTTGCGGCGCCAGATCCGGGACACGGCCGCGATTGAGCTCATGCGCGCTGGTGACAATGCGGCTGCTGGCGGCTTGGCGGAAGATTTCCGTTAGCTTGACGCAAGGGATTCGGCCGCTGGCAATCAGGTCCTGCAACACCTTGCCGGGGCCAACGCTGGGCAGTTGATCGGCATCACCGACCAGGAGCAGGCTGGCGTCAGGCGGGAGCGCGGAGAGAAACTGCGCGAGCAGGGGCGCGTCAATCATCGAGGCTTCGTCGAGGACAAAAACATCGCCCTGCAACCGTCGGCCACGATGCCGTCCCCAGTCACCACCGCCGCGCGCCTCCAGCAGGCGGTGCAGGGTTTTGGCCTCGAGTCCGGCGCTGTCCTGCAACCGGCGCGCGGCGCGTCCGGTGGGCGCGGCGAGCACGATCTCGCCGCCGTGGTCTTGATGCACCCGCAAAATGGTGCGGACCAGAGTGGTTTTGCCCACACCGGGGCCGCCGGTGATGATGAGCACGCGCTGTTGCAGCGCTTCTCTGACGGCTTGACGCTGGCTGTCGGCAAGAACCAGCTTTTGCGTTTGTTCGGCAGCGGCAATGGCTTTTTCGATCTCGTCCGTCGAAGGGCAATCTGCCGGGGCGGTGGAGGTCATGGCGAGCAGATGTCTGGCGATGCGCTCTTCGGCGGCGCGCAGATGCGGCAGGCAGACGACGGATTCACCTTCGACCTCCGCCTGGGTGAGTTCCTGTGCTGCCAGCATGCGCTGCAAGGCGGCGTCCAGCGCGCTCTCCTTTTCCTCAAGCAAATGTGCGGCGTGTTCCAAAAGGAGAGCGCGCGGCAGGCAGGTGTGACCGCGTCCGGCGGCCTCGGTGAGCGCGTGCAGCAGGCCGGCTTGCAAGCGCTGGGGCGCGTCGCGGGCCAGCCCGATCTGGGCGGCGATGCCGTCGGCGGTTTTGAAGCCAATGCCGTGAATGTCGATGGCAAGCTGGAAAGGGTTGGTTTTGAGCACGGATTCGGCGTTGTCGCCGTAGGTCTTGTGGATGCGCAGGGCGCGCGCCGGGCTGATGCCATGACGATGCAGGAACAGCATGATGCTGTGCACGGCTTTTTGACGCAGCCAGGAGGCGCGAATTTCCTGGCGGCGCTTTGAGCCTATGCCGTCGACCTGCTCCAGTTTGGCGGATTCGTTTTCGATGATGTCGAGGGCGGAAGCCCCGAACTTGGCGATGATGCGTTTGGCGTAAGCCGGCCCGATGCCCTCAACAAGGCCGCTGCCAAGGTAGCGCTCCAGGCCATCCAGCGTGTCGGGCCGGCGCAGGTTCAGACTCACGGCCTTGAACTGCTCGCCATGATCGCGATGCCGCTCCCAGGTGCCGCTGGCCTCAATATGCTCTCCGGGCACGACATGCGGCGCGCTGCCGATGACGGTGACCAGCGATTCGGGCCGATCTTCCAGCACGACTCTCAGAATGCAGTAACCCGTTTCCTCCGAATGAAAAGTCACGCGCTCGACCGTGCCGCTCAGGCTGCCGGGGTTGGAGGGAGAGGAGGAGTTGGCGCTCACTGCGCTTCATTCTAGAGCCTGTTATGGACTTGGGCGAGTTGAGGATTGGGGGCATGAGGGTGGCGAAGGCGGGCCAGTGGAATGTGGTGGAGGATCTCAAGCGCCCGCAGTCTCGCGGCTGGCTGTCTCGCGCGGTTCCACCCCTTTGCCCATGAAGGCCAGCCTTTTCCAGCCTGAACCCGCCCGCATCCGCCCAGCGTGAATCTCAATCCCGCACCAATTTCCTGGATGAACCTTCTTTCCTGGGTGCAGAGATTCGAAATCAAAAGAAGTGCGCGACAACGTCGCGAAATATGCGGAAAACGCGAATGAGGAGAACCTTGATCGCCTTGAAGCCGTGCTTGCTGGCGGCGACCCAATCCAAACAGGGCAGGGTGTCGCTATTGACACCTGAGCCGCCGCGAGTCCAAAGTTGCATGACCGTTTCACCCTTCACTCGCAGTCGAAGCCGCGCTCCCGGTCAGGCGCAGCAGGGCTTCGACGCTCGGCCCTTGAATCAAAACTGCAGGTTATGAAAAATGCCAAGTTACCGCTCATGCACAACGTGGGTATCGTTGTGGAAAACATGGATGCCAGCATTGAGTTCTTCACCGAACTTGGACTGGAGCTCGAGGGTCGCGGTCCACTCGAAGGGGACTGGGCAAGTGGCGTCACAGGGTTGCGCGACATGCGCGTCGAAATTGCCATGATGCGGACACCGGATGGTCACGGCCGGCTCGAGCTGTCGCGATTTCTTTCTCCGCCCGTGGTCGCTGATCACCGTAGCGCCCCGGTGAACGCTTTTGGCTATCTCCGAGTGATGTTCACTGTGGAGAACATCGACGATACGCTCGCGCGTCTCCGCAAACATGGCGCGGAGATCGTGGACAAAGTGGTCCAGTATGAAGAGTCGTATCGACTTTGCTACATCCGTGGCCCGGAGGGCATTTTGATCGGGCTCGCACAGGAGATCGGCTGACGAGTTTGGCGATTCAAAGAAGGGCAGGGCGCGAGAAACGAAATCGTACTCAGCCTTCTTGCTGCCGTCCCGCGCCGACCATCTCTTTGACAGCGGCCACGGAGTAATCGCGGTTGAGCTTGGCGATCCAGCGCACACTGATCTCCTTGGGACAGTGGGCCTCGCACTCGTACTGGTTGGTGCAGTTGCCGAAGCCTTCCTTGTCCATCTGGCGCACCATGGCGAGGGTGCGGCGGTCCTTTTCCGCCTTGCCCTGCGGCAGGGTGTTGAGCTGGCCGGCCTTGGCGGAGACGAAGAGCATGGCGCTGGCGTTCTTGCAGGAGGCCACGCAGGC
>CAZKMS010000026.1:0-44396 GCA_964553805.1 uncultured Verrucomicrobiaceae bacterium | reverse complement strand
CATAAATGGCCGAAAATTGTCAAAAATCAGGTCGAATCCGCGAAGTCGGGTTAGCGCCCTCAAAATCAAGGGCGCAGCAGCCGAGCGCGCCCACCCGGCAGGCGGGTTTCTCGTCGCGATCCGAGTCCAGACGCTGGGGCGCCGAGACTCATGCAAACCACTTGCATGAATTGAAATTTATCAAAATTAATATAAAAAAGATAAATATCATATTGATCTGCGGTAAATTTTGTTTAATATCTGTTAGATTTCTGAAATCATGCAACGGCCCTCCCTCTCCCGCTGGTTGACCCTTCAGCCCCTGCTTTGGCTGGGGCTGTTGCTCTTCGCTCTGGATATGACCGGCACGGCTTTCGCCCAAAACAGCTACTCCATCTCTGGATCGGTCCGCCGCGATGTGGATTCAGACGGTGATCCGACCGACTTTGACACGCCCATGGCAGGTGTGATCGTTCGCCTGCATTCGGACCCCAACAGCGACGGTGATCCGGCGGACGGGACGCTGCTGAGCAGCACCGCCACGGACCTCGACGGCATGTACCGGTTCGAAATGCTGGCGGATGGCAGCTACGTCGTTGAGGAAGTCGACCCTGTGGACGCAGTCAGCACCTTCGATCCCTCGGGCTCGCTGACAGACAACCTCGCTGCTGTCACTGTCAGCGGCGGCGACGTTTTCGAAATCGATTTCCTCGACTTTGGCGTCTTCTTATTCGGGTTGTCCGGCGGGGTGTATGCTGACGGGCCCCTGATGGACGGCGATTTCGGCAGTGACGACTCTGGCGTGGCGGCGGTGCAGGTTTACTTGCATGCCGACCTCAACGCGAATGGTTTGATCGATGCGGGCGACCCCCTGCTCGGCTCCGCTGTGACGGCGACGAACGGCCGTTACGGTTTCGGCGGCCTGGTGCCGGGACGGTATGTCGTGGCCGAAGCCGATCCGCCTGGCGCAGTCAGCGTCAACGACCGCCAGGGCGCGCCCAATGACAACCAGGTCGGTGTGGAAATCACCGGCAACGACGTCACCAACGCGGACTTCTTGGATCAAAACATCAACCTTGCCGCGCTGCGTGGCAGCGTGCGCGCCGATCTCGCCGGCAATGGCGTGCCCGACTCCGGCAATCCGCCGCTCGCAGGCGTGACGCTGCTGCTGTTCACCGACCCCAACGGCGACGGCAATCCTTTCGACGGCAACGCGGTGGAGATGACGGCGACAAATCTGGCAGGCGCCTACAGCTTCACCAACTTGCCTCCGGGCCACTACGTGGTGTTTCAATTCGATACGCAAGGGGCCAGCAGCACCTGGGATGCCGTCGGCTTGCCCACTGACAGCATGGCGGGTGCGACACTCGTCGCCTCTGACATCAACAACCTGGACTTTCTGGACGCCGGGGCACTGACCGGGACCGCCAGCGGCATCATCTATGAAGACGGCGCCAGCCAGGACGCCGCCTTCACGCCTGATGACACGGAAACGGCTGGTGTGACGGTGCGCCTCTACGCTGACCTCGATGGCGATGGCCTGCCATCAGATGCAGACATACTGCTCGGAGAAACGACGAGCGTCGTGGGTGGCAGTCTCGCCTTCCAAAAGTTGGTTTACGGTTTGTACGTCGCTCAAGAAGCCCCCCCGCCGGGCGTGACGGTGGTGAATGTGCTCGACGGCAACATCAGCAAGGCCGCGATCCCTTTTGAGCTGTCCGGCAGTGCCTTTCAAAACCTGTTTTACCTCAACCAAGGCTTGCTGCCCGCCAGCGTGGCTGGCAGTGTCCGCAACGACCTTGACGGTGACGGCAATCCGGCGAGTCCCGACCCTGCGCTGCCCAATGTGCCGGTGCGCCTGTTTACCGATCCGGACGGCAATGGCGACCCTGCGGATGGCCGGCAGATCGGTTACATTGTCAGCAACGCCCAGGGCGGCTGGCAGTTTGACGGCCTCTCCAGTGGTCACTACATCGTCGCTGCCGCTGAGGTGCCGGGTTCATCGAGCACTTACGACACGCAAGGATCGCCGACGGACGGACAAACAGCGGTGCTCCTCACTGGCACGCCTTTGAGCGGCATCGATTTCCTCAAAACCGGTGCGCTGCTGGCGAATCTGTCCGGATTCGTCTATGCGGACGGTCCCTCTGAGGATGGCCAGTTCAGCGTCGATGATGTGCCGCTGCCTGCCGTTTTTATCCGCCTCTACGCTGACGTCAACCAGGACGGCTCCGCGGACATTGGCGACATTCTCATCAGCACCACCGCCACCAGCCTGGATGGCTCCTATGAGTTCACCGGGCTGCCAGGCGGCGACTATCTGCTGGTGGAATTGGATCCGCCAGGCGTCACCAGCCTGCACGACGTCCAGGGCAATCCGATCGACAACACGATCGCCGTGGAGCTAGCCGGTGTGGGAGTGGCAGGCCGCAATTTCCTGGATGGCAATGTGATCTTCTCCAGCATCATCGGCCAGTCCGTGGATGACGCCGACGCAGACGGCACCCTGTCCGCGCCGGACCGGGCGCTTCCCGGTGTCAGGGTGCGTTTGTACATCGACCTCGCGCCCGACGGAGAACTCAATGCCGAGGACATCTACGTCGGTGAAACCGTCACCGATGCGAGCGGGCAGTTCGTCTTCCCGGGCTTGGTTGGCGGCAGTTACCTGCTGCAGGAGATCGATCGCGCTGGCGCGACCAGCACCGGGGACTCGACAGGCGGCAATGACAATCTCGCCGTGGCTCAACTTGCCACCACCGATCACACCACGGCCTGGTTCGCCAACGCGTTTGACCCGACCGGCTACATCTACGATGCGGTGACGGGCGAAATCGTGCCGGGAGGCCAGGTCGCGGTCAGCGGCCCAGGGGCTGTCACCTTGATTTTGGATGGCACGGACGGCCAGTACGTTTTTGAAACTGACGGCACCCCGGGCACCTACACGGTGAGTTTCATGCCTCCTGCCGGTTATCTCGCCGCCGCGATTCGCCCCGCCGAGTCCTCAACATTTGATCCCACCGGCATTCCCGACCCGGCCTCACTGGGCGCTGGCGAAAACCCGGCCGCGCCCGGTTTCCTCACCACGGCGGACGCGGGAAACAACCCTTACTTCCTCACGTTCGAACTGCAGGCGGGTGACCCGCGGGTGATCAACAACAACCTGCCCGTGGTCCGCCAAGACTCGCCCACCTTCACCTACTGGAGCGCCTCCCGCCCTGGCACAGGGGGTTCCGCCACCGCCAACCTGGACGGCGACCTGCAGCCCGACTTGCTCGAATACGCCTTCCAAACCGATCCGCAAAGCGGCTTGGCCGGCTCGCCACGACACGGGGTCGAATACGACAACGTCGGCAATGCCTTCCGTGCCTTCTACATCCTGCGCGAGGAAGGCCTGGAAGACGTGGTGGTGACCGTCAAAGTGCTCGCTGACCTGACCGCCTCCCCTGCAGGTTGGGTGGACGCGGCGGGGGCGGTGGGTTCCGTCTCCAATGGTGACGGGAGCCGCACCTACCGGATTGCCAATCTCGAAGCGGAACCCGGTTTCGCGGGTCTGGAGTGGGGCTTCGTGCGTTTTGAAGTCGGTTTGGATGCGGATCAAAACGGCACCCCGGAAACGTCGATTGCCACGGAAACCTACGGCTGGCAGCGCCGCCATCTGCCCGCTGAAACGGTTACCTGGAGTCAGGCTTTTGCCAACCCGCCGTCGAGCGCCGGGTTGTCCGGCCTGATCACCTCCGTCACTGGCGCGACCCTGGATTTGAGCCAAGCCTTGGGCGGCAGCGCGGCATTTCCCGACGCTTTGACGGCCAATACTTATCTCGAAATCCTCGACGGCCCGCATGCCGGCCATCGTCTGCCGGTGCATCTCGCCAGTTCGAGCGGCACCACCTATGGCGTGGATCTTGCCTCCAGTCGCTGCACCTTGACCAGCCTGCCCACGGACACTCTGCCGTGGTCAGCGTTTGTCCTGCGTTCCTACCCCACTCTCAGCGCCTCCTTCAACCCCGCGGCTTTCAACTCCACCAACAATCCCGCCACCGCCGACCGGATCATCGCTTATAACGCAACGACCCAGAGCTTCAACAACTACTGGTTGTATGCCGCAAGCGGCAACCCCCGCTGGGTGCGTGAAGGCGATGCCACGCTCGCCAACCAAAACGGCCTGATCATCGATGCGGCTAATGGTGTGATGGTCCAGCGCCGCCATGCCGCGCTGACACTTCCAAACAGCGGCCTGGTGCGCACCTCGCCTTTCGTTTACAAGCTGGCCGCCGGCCAAAATTTCCTCAGCAATCCCTGGCCGCTGCCCGCCAGCCCTAGCAGCCGTGGCATGACCGTGCTCAATGGGTTCACCGGAACCGCGCAGGCGACCACGTCGGACCAGCTTTCCATCTGGCGGGCCGATTCCACCCCCGGTGAGCAGGGCTATCATTCCTACTTTCTGCTAAAGGCTGGAACGCTGGAGCGCTGGGTCCGCCAGGGCGACGCCACGCTGCAGAATCGCAGCGCCAACGAGCTCTTCATGCCAGGGAAGGCGGCGTTCATGAAGTCCGTCAACGGCATGTCCAGCTACGTTGTGCCAGTGCCGTGGCAGCCCTGACCTGGGACAGACAAGCCGACATTCAGCAAACATCAAGCTGAAGCGGGCAGAGGCAAAAATGGCGGTTTTGCAGAAAGAGCGTTCAGAAAACGCATTAATTTTACATTTTTCTCGTGATTTTTCTGTTTTCCATAATTATTGTAATTGCAATATGCTCCACTCTCACTCTCCCGTTGAGTCCGCACCCTCGCTCTTCCGCAAGGTGTGGTTGTTGCTCAGCTCCCTCTTGATCGGAGCTTCTACGATACAGGCGCACAACCTGGACATGCTCATCAACTACCTGGTCTTTGACAAGGAGACCATCCAGATGGTGCAGGAACGCGCCGCGGCCGGCCAGCCCTTGATGCGCGCAGGTGACATTGTAGGGGTGATTATGAAAGCCACTCCGAACCAAGGCACCAAGACCGGGGCCGGTGGTTACTCGACCTTTTTTGTGCCAGTCGGCAGCCAGATTGTCGGCGCGGAATACGGGGTGCTGCGGGACAACGGCCTGTTCCAGTCCTTGCCGATGAAAGGCCAGTCCATTCTCCGGCACGCCCGCAACCCGTCGGATCCTGGCGCCCCGCAGCCAATGCGCGGCTACGTCCTGGGACCCAACTTTCTAGGCCAAAGCGCGATGGTCGCGGAAAACAACTCCGCCGGTTATTGCCGGGGCACCCTCGCCGGTCTCTACGCGGACACCGGCATCTTTTACTCCACCGATCCCGCCACCGCCTGGCAAAGCTGGGTCAACGGCGGCGGCATGGACAACAACCCTGCCACGTCTGGTGACAACCAAATCCGCAACAATCGGGGTGATTACGTGATTCCCACCACCCGCTGGGACGCTCATCAGTTGCTGGGCTTCGGCTCCAAAACCCCGATTCCCGCCATCCTCGACCTCCACCAGCGCGGCTCCACCCTCTGGGGCACCGGCACGCCCGTGGCCGGACCGGAGAGCGGCTACGCCTGGGGCTTCAACAAAACCTACTGGGATGCCAACCCGACCAATCCCAACCGCATGCGCAATTCGCTCCAGGTGGGTCCCTGGAAGCGTCTTCGCTATCCCGGCAGCGAAGCCTCCAAAGACACCCCCGGACGCACAGGCTCCCAACTCGATGTGGTCGGCGTCGATGCCAGTTCCGTCGGCGCCGCAGTGTCTCCCGCCACGCCGCTGCCCCCTACCGCAAGCTGGACAGACACCACCAGCCCGAAAGCGCTGCGCTTCAGTTGGGGTGGTCTGGAACTCTACCGCCCGGAGTTCTGCCGCATTTTCGTCAAGATCCTCAAAAACCCCGGCGAGTCCGGCGCTCCCTTCGACCCCAACGGCTACCTGCAGCTCTTCGGCGAGACCTTCGGCGGCGACGCCGGCGGCGAGTACAACAACTACGACCACGTCTGGCGTTATTACCGCCCTTCCATCATCGGCTTGAGCGCCTCGCCAATGATCGACGTGATCGCCTCCAAACGCATCGTCGTGCCGGACGAGCTGTTCCACTTTGACATTCGCATCACCAACCTCGGCAACCTGCCGATGACCAATGCCATCCTGGAGAACCCCCTGCCCTCCGCGCTGACCTTTGTCAGCGCCACGCCCGCGCAAAACGCCGGCCCCAGCGCCCTGCGCTGGAATCTGGGCACCCTGCCCCCGCAGTCCACCCGCACCATCCGCCTCAACGTGCGCGCCAAATCCACCGGCCTGATCACCAACAAGGCCACCATCCGCTCCAATGAGTTCCCCACGCCGAAGGAGGCCTCCGACACGGTCACCTCCGACTTCATCGCCATCATGTATGGCACCAAAACCGTGACGCCCGAATTCGCCTCCCCCGGCCAGAAGGTCACCTACCGCATCGTCGTCACCAATGAGGGCGCCTGCCCCAACCGTTCCCCCTGGTCCCTGCGCGAGTTCTTGCCGGAGGGTTTCAAATACGTGCGTGTCTTGGACCAGTACATCAACGGCGCCAAGACCACTTTTGGCGGCTCCTCCTCCGTCATCTCCCTCACCAATACCGACACCAGCCGGCCCGAATTCAAAATCACCAAGGCCCTGAACGTCGGCAAGACCTTGGAGATCGTCTTTGAGGCCGAGCTTTCCAGCAGCCAGGCTCCAGGCCAGTACTTCAACCGTTACGCCGTCAATTACGACGACAAGGTCTATGCCACCGGCCTCATCGCGCCGGTCACCGTGGCGGGCTCCAAAATCGGCGACCTAGTTTACCAGGACTGGAACAGCAATGGCCAGCACGACGCCGGCGAGCCCGGACTGGCGAACGTGCAGTTGCAGCTTTGGACTGACCCCAATGGAGACGGCAATCCTGCCGACGGCGTGCTGGTGCGCTCCGTGAACACCGGCTCCAACGGCGCTTACAACTTCGGCGGCACCCTGGCCGGCAACTATGTTGTCCAGGTCAGCGGCGGTGTGCCGGCAGGCTACCTGTTGACAGGCGACCCGCAAGGCCCGGTCGATGGAAGAGCCAAGCTCACCCTCGCTAACAACAGCGACGCGCTCTGGGTGGATTTCGGCTACAACCCGCGGGGCACCCTCTCCGTCTCCGGCCTGGTTTACTCCGACTTGGTCAATGACGGCGTTTACCAATCCGACAAAGACACGCCCATCAACGGCGCCAGTGTCAGCATTCACTTCGACGCCAACAACAACAACATCGTGGACGCTGGCGACATTCCCGTGGGCACGGCCACTACCGCCTCAGGCGGCGCCTACACCTTCAACAACCTGGCCGCCGCGCTGAACTACCTTGTCAAGGTCACCACGCCCTCCCCCGCGCTCACCACCTTCTTCGAGCCCAATTCCTACAAGCCCAGCAGCCCCATCGAGCTCCCGCTCTCCAATCTGCAAACCAGCGTCTCCGGCAAAAACTTCGGCCTCTTCGCCGACCTGCCCGGCTCCATCGGCGACCAAGTCTTCCAGGACATCAACCGCAACGGCGTCTTCGACACCGGCGACATCGCGCTGCCCCGCATCACCATGCGTTTGTTCCGCGACAACAACAGCAACAAGATTCCCGAGCCCGGGGAGTTCGTGCGCGAAATGAGCACCAACAGCCTCGGCAAATACCACTTCACCGATGTCGGCGAAGGGGACTATGTCGTCGAAGTCGATTTGAACGACACGGACATTCCAACCGGCCTCACCCTGGTGCCTGCCTACCTGCCTGTCACCGTGCTGCCGTCCGAGAATCGCCTGGACATCGACTTTCCGCTCAAGCGCGTTCTGAATCTGCAAGTCAGCCCCGCCGGTTCCGCCCTGCCGGGCTCCAGGCTCACCTACACCCTGAACGCCAATTACCCGCATGTCGCGCAGATGGGTTCCATCCTGGTCAGCAACCCGCTGCCGGCCGGCACCACTTTTGTTCCCGGCAGCATCACCGGCGGCGGCGCCTTTGGCAGCGGGGCCGTCACCTGGAATCTCGGCTCCACCTCCGCCCCGCTCCAGCACTCCCACACACCGCTCATCACCTGCGTGCGCAACATCCGTCTGGAGGAACCCACCATGGTTGAGGACACCTACATCAACGCCGCCTCCGGGACGACCAACTATCAAAACGACACCCTCCGCCTCCGCCCCAGCAACTCCTCCAACCTGCGGTACTCATTGATCAAGTTCAATGTCACGGAAGTGCCCGCTGGCGCCACCATCCGCAACGTCTCCATAGGGCTGAAAGTTTCGACCCAGAAAAGCAACCAAAGCGTCACCCTCTATCCGCTCAACACGACCTGGATCGAGAGTTCAGCCAACTGGAACGATCCCAACGGCTCCGCCACCGGCCGCTGGGCCTCCGGCACGACTTTTAGCACGAGCGACTTCGACTCCACCAAGCCGCTTGGCTCCTTCACCCCGAGCAGCATCGGCTACAAGACCATCACTTCCGCAGCTCTCAAAACATTGGTGCAGGGCTGGATCACCACCCCCTCCTCAAACAAGGGCATCGGGCTCATCGTCACCGGCAGCAACACCGAAGAATCCCAGATTTTCAACTCGGAATCCACCGTCAACAACGTGCCCTACATGGACATCGAGTTTGAATACCTCGCGGCGGACGCCTGCAACGTGGACTCGTACGGATCCGCCTACTGGTCGCGCAATGGCGTGCTCAACGGCCAGTGGGCCTACTGGAACGGCGGCAACTTTGAGTCAACCCAAAGCGCTCCCGCGGTGGCCGCCAGCTTCGAGTATGTCGTCGGCGCCTCCTCCGCCCTGCGTGACGAGAAAATCATCGCCGGTGTGTTGAACACCAGCACCACCACCAACATCGTCGGCCAGATGTGGAATGGCACCGCCTGGATCAACCTTCCCATCAGTCCGCTGGGGAAAGCCACCAGCATCAGCGACGTCGGCGCCGCCGTCGGCTACGAGCAGCAAAGCGGGCGCGGCGTTCTGGTCTGGAATGACAACCGCGAGACAGCCGGCCGCAAGCTTCGCTACAGCATTTGGAACGGCACCTCATGGACCTCCCCTGCCAGCATCACCTCCTACACCGGCGAGGAACCCGCCACCATGAAAATGGTGGTCAAGCCTGACAGCAATGAGATGCTGCTGGTGGTCAATGCCTATGATTACAAAGACCATGTGATCGTTTGGAACGGCACCTCATGGAACAACAGCCTGAAAATCGATGACGGCGCCGCCAACAACGCGAACATCCACGACATCGCCGTCGCCTACGAGTCCATCAGCGGCCGCGGCATGGTCATTTACGGCAAAAACAACTCCCCTCACGTCTTTTACCGCATCTGGAACGGCTCCTCCTGGAGCACCGAGCAGCAGCGGAGCAGCCCGTCCAACATGGGCACCACGCGCTACATCACCGCAGACTCCGATCCCGGCGGAAACAACATCGCCATCGGTGTCACCGCCACCGGGAAAGACGCCTGGTTCAGTGTATGGAATGGCTCCTCCTGGTCCACCCCCTATGTCGCTGAAACCAACCTGGCCACCGAAGTCGCTCCCACTGTGGCCTGCGCTTTTGAAAGCCAGTCCGGCAAACTCCTGGTGGCCTACTCCGAAACGAACCACAACGGCGTCAAGTACCGCACCTGGAGCCAGGCCGGAGGTTGGTCGGCCGAGGGCACCACCATCCCGCTCAATAACCAGGCCAACTCCATCATCCTCTGCCCGGACATCAACACCAACCAGATCATGATGTGCGCGCAGGACAACTCCCTTTCCGTGATGGCCACCCGCTGGATGGGAGACCGCTGGAAGGGCTTCCGCGAGCTGGAGGACAACACCGGCAAGAGCGACCGGCAGCCCTTCAACTTTTTCTGGGACATCTACCGCCGCAACCCGAACCCCCCGGAAACCTCGGCCACAGCCTTGGCAGGTCCCGCTTCGATCATCAACAACAACCAGGAGATTGACGTCTCGGTCACTCTGACTGCCTCCCGCAACACCGAGGGTGTGCTGCCGTCCAATCCTTCGTTCATCCTTGTCAACGGCAGCGGCGTCACCGCCACCAGGCTCAGCGGCCCCAGTCCCGGCGCCTCGATCGTGGGGCAGCGCGGAACCACTTACAGTTGGAGATACCGCATCAACGGCGGCGCCAACCCGGCGCAAGTTTTGTTCCGCTGGCCCCAGTTTGTCAACGGTGAGGCCACCTTTCCCGCCACCGACTCAAACAGTTTCGTGTATGCGCCGACGATGACTTTCAAGGTGGACATCAACACGCCGCCGCTCAACCCGGTGGTGCCAAACCAGGCATCCATCAATCTCGGCGGCCAATCTGTTCCGAGCAACCGGGTCGAAACACCACTCGTCGCCTCACTGGGTGACAAAGTCTGGGCGGACTACGACCTCGACGGTGTCCAGGACGCCGACGAGCCCGGTTTGGCTGGCGTTCGGGTCTTCCTGGACGCCAACGGCAACGGTTTGTTTGATCCCGGTGAGCGCGAGACCGTCACCAACGCCGAAGGCTACTACCTCATTTCCGGCGCCGGCGCCGGCACCCACCGGGTCGTCGCTGACGTCAACACCACGCCGGAGGACTTTATCGCCTCCACCCCCACCAGCTTCCAGCGCACGCTGACCGCCAACCAGTCCGCCTTCGACTGCGACTTCGGCTTCGCCCCCCGCCCCGTCGAAACCGCCGCCTCTTCCATCGCTGGCCGTTTCTGGATTGATAGCGACAACAATGGCGAACAGCGTTTCGACGAATCCGGCGTCGCCTCGGTGACCGTCCAGCTTTACGCCGACACCAATGCCAACGGCTCACTGGATGCCGCCGACTACCAGGTGTCAAGCGCCGCCACAGACAGCGAGGGTCATTACGTCTTCAACCAGCTCTATACCGGCTCCTACCTGGTGCTGCCCGAAATGGGCACACTGCCTCCCGGCCTTGCTCTGGTCAGCGGCCACACCCCGCTCACGGGGCGCATCCCAGTCACCCTCGCCGCGGCGGAATCGGCGACCGACAAAAACTTTGGCTACAACCACACCGGCTCCATTGGCGACTTCGTCTTCTACGACTACAACGGGAATGGCGATTTCGATCCAGCAGGTGTGGACGGCATCCCCGGCAATGAGGATGACGAGACCGGCATCCCGTACGCCTCCGTGCATCTTTACATCGACGAAAACGCCAATGGTGTGCACGATCTGGACGACAACCTCCACCTCATCGTCAGCGGCGACGAGAACGGCTTCTATCTCATTCCCAACCTGCCTCCCGGCGCCTACATCGTCCATGCCGAGGAACAAAGCATTGCCGCTCCTCCGGGCAGCGACAATGCCGGCCTGGTCGGCTTCATGCTTCCCACGGCCGAAGAAGAAGTCCCCATCAATCTTGCCCCCGGCCAAGCTTATCTCGACGCCGACTTCGGCTTCATCGAGAAGGCCATCATCGAAGGCCACGTCTTCCATGACGAGGACAGCAGCACCCTGCGTGATCCCTGGGAAGCCGGCCTGCCCGAGGTGTCGGTGCGCATTTTCGGCGCTGACTACCGCGGCAACTCAGTGGACATCACGGTGGACTCCGGACCCGACGGCAGCTACATCCTGCTGGCGCCGCTCGGCAGCTACACCCTCACCTACGACCCCGCTGACCCGGACCTGCCGCCCGGCTTGGTGGTGGCCACCACGCCGATGGCCTACAGCCTCGAAGTCACCCCCGGTGTCGAACTGGCAAACTTTGACTTCGGCCGCGATCACAACGGCATCCTCGGCGGCCGCGTCTTCAACGACGACAACGGCAACGGCACACAGAACCGTGGTGAGGACGGCATTCCGAATGTCACCATCCAGTTGCTCGCGGCAAACGGCTCGACGCTCATCACCACCACCACCACCGACAACCTGGGCGACTACCGCTTCAGCGGCATGCCTGATGGCCCCTACACCATCGCCGTTCATCACGACTCCCTGCCGATCGATTATGATCACACGCCGACCGCCGATCCTGATGCGGTCAAGGACGGACGATCCCAACCCACGGCCGTCGGCGCCACGCCGAACCTTTCCCAAATCTTCGGCTACCGGCACCTGGCGGCCACCCACACCCTCTCTGGCACGCTTTTTGACGACAATGGCAGCGGCGGCGGTGTTTTCTCCAACGGCGTGCGCGAAGGCTCCGAGCCCGGCATGGCTGGTGTCAACCTGCGCCTCGACATCGACACCGACAACAATGGCTCAGCGGACGAATACCGCGTGCTCACCACGGAGGCGGGCGGCATCTTCATCACCGAAGGCGTGCCCACCGGCGCCGCCGTCGAGCTTTACGTGCTCACTCATTCCCTGCCTCGCCGCGCCTACGCTCCCACCGCCGACCCCAACGGCGCCGTGGACGGCCGGGCCACCTTTGGCTCAATCACCGCAAGCCTGAGCGACCTGGCCTTTGGCTACTCGCTGCAACCGAGCACGATCACTGGCACCGTGGTGCTCGGCGACGGCAACGGCATCGCCGATGCCGGCGAGACGCCGATGGCCAACGTCATCATTCGCGTCACTTATGCCGGCGATGACAACGTGATCGGCACCATCGATGACATTGTTTACTCCCGCTTCAGCAACGCCGCCGGCGTTTACAACGTCACCAATCTGGATCCCGGCTACTTCCAAGTCACCCAGTCCGTGCCAACTGGCTACAAGGCGCGAGCCGACGCGGATGGCGGCCATCCTGCCAACATCAGCCTCGACATCGCCCCCGGCGGTCATGCCACCAAACAGGACTTCGAGGACTACCAATTGCCCCAGATCCGCGGCCGCGTGCTGGTTGACAGCGATCGCAGCGGCGACATGAGCGATGGCGACACCCCGGTGCAGGGGGTGCAAGTTCACCTCTACAATGATGTGAACGGCAACGGCGCCCTCGATCCCGAGGATGCGCTGGTGGCGACCAAAACCACCAACAGCCTCGGCGTCTATGCACACGGGCCGATCAGCGAACCGGCGCGCTTCATTGTCCGCCAGGCAATCCCCGACACCATGATCGCCGTCATCGACGCCGACGGCAGCGCCAACGGTGTCAACCATGTGGCCGTCACGGTCGATGAGCTGGACGTCAACAACCGCGATTTCCTCAACCGCCCCATCCCCATGACCCTGGGCGGCGTGGTGTTCAATGACCTCAACTCGAATGCGCAGCGCAACAGCGGCGAGAGCGGCATGAGCGGCATCGTACTCGCCCTCTACGACACCGGCACCGGCCTGCAAACAGGCACCACCACCACCGAGGCGGATGGCAGCTACCGTTTCACTGGTCTCTGGCCCGGCTCTTATCAACTGCGTTTCACTCCGACCAGCTCGCATCCCGCCACCAGCGGCACTCCGGTGGCGCAAGACAATGACCAGCCCGGAGACAACAACGGCCTGCAACCCGGCGGCCCCGGCAGCCAAATCAGCAGCCCGGTGGTCGCCATGGCTGTGAACACCGAATCCGTCGCGGACGGCGACACCGACCCCAATACCAACCTCACTCTCGACTTCGGCGTCTGGACTGGCATCACACTGGGCAACCTGGTCTGGAACGACGCCAACAACGACGGCCTCAAAGGCGGCGCTGAAGCTGGCATTTCCAGCGTCAACGTGGGGCTCTACCGACCAGGCGCCGATTCGGCATTTGGCGGCACCGACGCCAACGCAGACACCTTGGTTGGCACCACCACCACCAACGCGTCCGGACTTTACTCCTTCAAAGTTTACCAGCCTGGCCAGTATTACCTGCGCCTGACACCGCCGTCGAACCGGCCGCTGGCCTCCACCGCCGCCGTCAATGCCGACAACGGCGTGGACAATGACAGCAACGCCGTGCAGCTCGGCTCCGCCGGTAATGACATCATCAGCCCGGTCTTCGAATTGACCGCTGGTGGCGAGCCGGGCTCCACCGGCAGCACCAGCCTGGAGGACACCATCGACTTCGGCCTGCGCGCCTGCCCCACCATCAGCGTCAGCCCCGCCAGCGTCACTGCGGGCGCCGTTTACATGCCCTACACCCAGGCGTTCAACGCCACTGGCGGCGTCGCTCCACGGACATTCCGCATCATTTCCGGCGCCCTGCCGAACGGCCTGAGCCTCTCCAATGGAGGCATTCTCACCGGCACGATCTTGGACATTCCCGCGAACTACTGGTTCCGTCTTGAAGCACGTGATGCCCAGGGCTGCGTGGGCACTCGCGATTACACGCTCAGCGTGACCTGTCCGAACCCCTCCGTCACACCAGCCGGCAACGCATTGGCGGATGCCTGGCACTGGCAGCCTTACAGCCAGACCTTCCAAGCCAGCGGTGTGGCCGCGGCCTACACCTGGAGCCGCTCCTCCGGCTCCTTCCCTGCCGGCTTGTCGCTGAACGGCAGCACCGGCGTGCTCTCAGGCAATGTCACCGGCGCTCCCGGCACCTACAACTTCACCATCCGCGCCACCGACCCGATGGGTTACTGCGTCACTGACAAGGCTTACACCGTGGTGGTCAGGGCGCTTTGGGACTACGGCGATCTCAACGACACGCTGGCCGGCTCCGGCTACTCCGCGGGTGACGCCATCGCCGATCACCGCACCAAGCTTGCGGATGACGGCCCGCGCCACTCCATCCGCCCCGGCTTCCATTTGGGCGCCAGCATCGACAATGAGGATGACGCGGCTACCAACGCCACCGCCAGCGCTGACGGTGCTGATGAGGATGGCCTCAGCATGCCCGCCACCATCGTCGCCGGCTCCTCCACGACTGCCGTCATCACCGTGACCAACAACATCGGCGTGACCGCGCACGCCTACATGTGGATCGACTGGAATGGCAACGGCAATTTTGAGGACCCGGGCGAGCTCCGGGTGAACAACTCCACCGTGGCCGGCTCCCGATCCTACACCGTCAATGTGCCCATCGGCGCCGTGTTGAACCGCCCCATCGGCGTGCGTGTGCGTCTCACCTCCGGGTCCCCCTCCGGGTTCATAAGCTCCACCGGCGCCGCCCTCGATGGTGAAGTGGAGGACTACCTGCTGACGGTGACCTGCCCCACCATCTCCACCTCCCCCGCAGCGCTGCCGGTTTATTACCTGGCGGCGCCGATGTCACAAATCCTCTCCGCCTCGGGCGGCACCGCGCCCTACACCTGGAGCGTCTCCGCCGGCACTCTGCCTCCCGGCTTGACCCTCACTGCCGACGGCCAACTCTCCGGCGCCCCAACGGCCGTGGGCAGCTATGGCTTCACCGTGCGCGCCGCTGACGCCTACGGTTGCGCCGTCACCCGCAACTACGATGTCCAGGTCAAAGGCATGTCCGTTGGCAACCTCGTCTTCAACGATCAAAACGACAACGCCCTGCGTGATCCCGGCGAGCCCGGCGTGGCCGGCGTGGTGGTTCGCGCCATGCATCCAGGCGGCGACCTCGCCATTGGCGGCAGTGGAGGCAATGCCGACACCGTGCTTGCCAGCACCATCACCGCAGCCGATGGCGCCTACCGCTTTGACAACCTGCCGGTTGGTCCGGTTTACATTCAGGTGCTGCCTCCACCCGCCCTGCGTGTCACCGGCGGTTCTCCCGTCCTCATCGACAATGCGGTGGACAATGACAACAACGGCAACCAGCCAGGCGGCCCCGGAAATCCGTTGTATAGCGCCGTCCTCACCTTGACCCCGGGCCTTGAGTCGACCAATGACGGTGACAACGATCCCGACACCGAGTTGACCATCGACTTCGGCATCTGGAGCGGTGTCGGCATCGGCAGCACCATCTGGGCGGACGCGGACTCCAACGGCCGCATCGATCCCGATGAAAACGGCATCGCCGGTGTGCGTGTCGAACTCTGGCGGGATGTGGATGGCAACACCGCCAACGGCGCAGAAACCTACGTCACACACACCACCAGTGCGGCAGGCGGCAGTTACACCTTCCTCGGCTATCCCGCCGGCCGCTACCAGGTCGCCGTGCCCGCCTCCAACTTTGCCACCGGCGGTCCGCTCACCGCCGCGCCCTTTGCCAGCCCGGTGCGTGCTTACAACGACGACCAAGTCGACAATGACAGCAACGCCATCCAGTCTTTGGGCGGCGGCACCGAAGCGCGCACCCCGCTGATCACGCTGCGGGCAGGCGACGAGCCCGTCGGCTCCGGTCTAGGCGGTGTCACCGGCGAGTTCGGCCGCAACGGTGAGTTCGACGACGACTTCCCCGACGAAAATGCAGATTTGACGGTGGATCTCGGCTTCGTCGCCCCAGGCTCGATCGGCGTCGGCAACTTGGTCTTCATCGACGAAAACGACAACGGCAGGGCCGACGCCGGCGAAGGCGTTGAGGGAATCTCGGTGCGGTTGTACTACGCGGGTGACGATCCGGAAAACTCGCCGCCGCTCCTGGCCACGACCACCGACGCGCAAGGGCACTATCTGTTCTCCATCGTCTGGGAGGGCACGTTCTTCATCCACCTCGGCAAACACCAGTTTGGCGACTCCGGCATGCTGCGCGCCACCTTCCCGATCCCCGGCATCAAACCGGGTGACGATGACGTTGGCGACAATTCCTTGTTCACCGACGAACCTTGGGAGACCGGCGTCCGCTCCAACGACTTCACCGTTGCCTACGGCGCCGCGCCCACCAGCACCACGGGCGAGACAGGCTACAACGCCGCGTCTGACGATCATCTCGACGCTGATTCCGACCTCACCATCGACATCGGCCTCTATCGTCCCGTTGGCATGGGCAACCTTGTCTTCTTTGACGCCAACGAAAGCGGGACGGCTGATCCTGGTGAAGGCATCGGAGGTGTCACCCTCGAGTTGTATGCTGCGGACCAAGTGCCTGGATTTGATGCGCCGCTAATGACCACGATCACGAATAATGACGGCTTGTACCTGTTCGACAAGATCACTCGCGGCATTTACAAAGCCCACATCCCTGCTTCCGAGTTCGCGCCCGGCGGCCCGCTGAGTGGAGCGGCCAGCATTGGCGAAGGCCTGTCTGGGGACGACGACGTCGGCGAAGACGGCATTGACTCAGCCAATCCGGCGCTTACCGGCATCACCAGCCGTCTCGTCGCACTCTATCCTGGCGCGGCTCCCACCGATGCCGACAGTGAAACCGGCATCGCAGCCACGGACGACACCAACCTGGACGCCGCGATCGATTTAACCATCGACTTTGGCTTCACCAACCCCGTCGGTGTCGGCAACTTGGTTTTCGTTGATTACAACAACAACACCATGTATGACCCCGGTGAGGGCATGGGTGGCGTGCGGGTCGAGCTGTATCGCGCCAGCCAGATCCCCGGCCAAAGTCCGCCCTTGTTCTCCCAGACCACAAGCGCTGACGGCCATTACTTCTTCGGTTCGCTCGGCAGCGGCAACTACCAAGTCCATATCCCATCCAGTCAATTCCGCACCGGCGGCCGGCTGGCGGGGGTCGTGCCCTTGGCCTTTGCTCCCTATGGCGACGACGATGCCGGCCAGAACGCGCTGCCGGTCGCCGATCCCGTCGAGGACGGTGTCACCACCTCCATCTTTACCCTGTCGGTTGATCAATCTCCAACGAACAGCGGTCTGGAGACGGGCTTCCTGCACACGGAGGACGACTATGACGATGACAACTACGACCTGACCATCGACATCGGCTTTACGGCTCCCCCCTCCGACCTCGTCGGCGTTGGCAACCTGGTTTATTTCGACGCCAACGGCAACGGGACTTACGATGACGGCGAAGGCCTGCCTGACGTCGTGGTCCAACTGTTCACCGTCAGCAGCGACCCGCTCGCCAGCGAGCCGTTCGCTTATGCCAACACTGATGTCTCAGGCATCTACCTCTTCAGCAACCTGCCGGAGGGAGATTACTTCCTCCACATCCCTGCCTCGCAGTTTGCCCAAGGCGGCCTCTTGCAAGGTTACTTCTCCATGGCCGGCAATGGCGGTGACGACGGCTTGGACGATGACCTCGATGAGAACGGCATCGATACGCTCACACCCGAACTCACCGGCATCAGCTCGACCGCATTCAACCTCGCTCTGGGCACCGAGCCCACCAGCGCGCAAGGCGAATCCGGCGCGGCCTCCTACCTCGACAATCTGCGAGATGCCAACTACGACCTCACCTTCGACTTCGGCTTCTCGCAATCAATGAGCATCGGCAACCTGGTCTTCCTCGATTCCAACGGCAACGGCCGCGCCGACACGGGCGAGGGCGTGCCCGGTGTCGAAGTCCAGCTTTACCGCGCTGGCGATGATCCTGGTTGGAGCGATCCACGGGCTGTCACCAGCACCGATGACTTCGGCCGTTATCTTTTCACAAACCTGCAACCCGGAGCCTACATTCTCCACATCCCGCGGACTCAGTTCATTGCCGGCGCGCCGTTGGAGAACCTGGCCAGCCTCGCCGGGACTCAAGCCGGTGACGACAACATGGGTGAAAACGGCATCGATGAGGCGCGGCCAGAGTGGTTCGGCATCTCTACCGATCTGGTGATTCTCTCCCCGGGCATGGCTCCCTTCGGCATCATGGAAGGCGGCCTCTTCGGCACCGATGACGACAGCAATGACAGCTTTACGGATCTCACCGTGGACTTCGGCTTCGCGCCCAAACTGGGTGTCGGCAACCTGGTCTTTGCCGACCTCAACGGCAACGGCATCTTCGATTCCGGCTCGGAATACGGGATCAACGATGTCGAGGTCGAAATCTGGAATGAGACAGACTCCTCCGGCCCGGTGGCCAGCACGCTTACCAGCGATGGCGGCATCTATGCCTTCAGTGTCGCGCCCGGCTCCTACTACATCCGGATCCCTGCCACCGAGTTTCAACCGGGATCGGTCCTGGCCTGGCACGAATCCTCCAAAAACAGCTACAACAACGCGCCGGTGATGGATGGCGACGACGATGTGGGTGATGACGGCCTCGACCACACCGACCCCTTCACCGAAGGCGTCCGCACCCCGGCCTTCTCGCTGATGCCAGGCCTCGCGCCTGACGCCGCCAACGGAGAAACCGGTCACCTCGCCGACAGCGATGACGCGGACGACACCAACGTCAATCTCACCATCGACCTTGGCTTCACCCTCAAACCGCTCGGCGTTGGCAACCTCGTCTTCCGTGATGTCGATCAAAACAACCGCTACTCGGCTGGCGACGCGGCCATCCCCGGCGTGCCCGTGCGCCTGTTCCGCGTCGGGGATAACCCGGCCTCGGCTACGCCAGTGGACACCGCCATTACCAACACCGATGGCATCTACCACCTGCAAACTCGCGAGCCGGGCATGTACTATGTCCACGTTCCCGCCTCCGCTTTCGCCAGTAGCGGCGTCCTGCAAGGCGCCAATGCCAGCCCGGATTTCGGTGACGACATCGGCTCGGATGACAATGTTGACCAAAATGCCATCCAGGCGCTGAACCCGGCGGCCTCCGGGGTCTTCTCCATCGCCTTCGAACTCGCTCACGGCACCGAGCCTGTCAGCACTGGCCCTGGAGCGACAGAGACCAGCGCCTTCGCCTCTGCTGACGACGGCAATGACCCCAACGTCGATCTCACCATCGACCTCGGATTTGTCGGCGGCGCCACCGGCAACTTGCTGGCCATCGGCAATCTGGTCTTCCACGACAACAACGCCAACGGCCTCTTCGACGACGGCGAGGGCGTGGACGGCGTCTGGATGCTGCTCTACCCAGGCGATGGCGTCCCCGGTCAAAGCAATCCGCTCGCCAGCACCCACACCAGCAGCGGCGGCCGCTACCTGTTCAGCCACCTGCCCGCCGGCCAATACATCGTTCACGTCGCGGCGGACAACTTCAAACCCTACACCTTCCTCGGTGGACCGGAACCCATGCCGGGGCCGCTGCACGGCAAAATATCCCTGCCTGGAACCAGCGCCGGTGACGACGATTTGGGTGAGGACGGCCTCGATGACTTCACTCCTGACCTGTTCGGCATCAGCTCCGCCCCGGTGACCGTCGCCGTTGGCGCCGCGCCAGTCTTCACCGGAATCGAAACCGGCACGCATCTCGATCTCAACGAAGTTCATGGTGACGCCAACGTTGACCTGACCATTGACTTTGGCTTCGCCGAGCCGGGAGCAGACGCGCCATTGGCCCAGCGCACCACCAACCTGCTCTCACTGCCGGGTGATCCCGACGAAAGCGGCGCCGAAGACGAGGCTGCCGCGGAGGACCCGGCAGCCGCCGAAACCTACGCCATCTGGGCTGCTGGCTACGATCTCGGCGACTTGTCCGCTCCCACGGATGACGCCGATGGCGACGGCCTCAGCAACCTGCTCGAGTATGCTTTGGGTCTCAACCCGCTCAGCGGCTTCAAACAACGCGCTGCCCTGTCCATCGACGCGGCTCCCAACGGCATCGCCGCCAGCTACCAGCGCCCGGCCTCGGGTCACTCCGACCTGCGTTACGAAATGCAGATGCTCGCCAGCTATGCCCAGTCCTCACTCGATTGGCAGCCGCTGAGCTTGACTCCTGCAACCACCGTCAACGCTGACGGCAGCGAGAGCCTGAAATACCAAGCGGTGGACAGCCTCCCCGCGTTGGCCGCCGCAGGCCAAGGGTTTGTCCGTCTGCAAGTGTGGCTTGACAGCGAAGGTGACGGCAAGGCGGAAGCCACGGCCAACAGCCCCGCGGCTGGCTGGCTGCATCGTCAAGTGACCACCGGCCACCAAACCCTCTCGATGCCGCTGCTGCAGCCCGCCACCTACTCGGGCGTCGTCCTGAGCGCTTCTGGCAACACGGTGACCCTGGCCGGCACCGAAACCGCGGATCTGCCGGCTTCGCTCAAGGCGGACCACACCTACTACCTCGAAGTCGCCAGCGGCAGCACAGCCGGACACCGCTTCGAAATCGACGCCGAACACAGCTCCGGCAGCACCCTTGCGCTTGACCTCGCCTCCCCTGCCGGCACATCCGACGGCCTGCCAGCGGCCATGGTGGGCGCCCGCGTCCACGTTCGTCCGCACTGGATGCTCGACCGCCTGCTGCCCGCCTCCGTCTTCACCGCCGCCTCCGACCAGGATGCTGCTGACAACGTGCTCTTCTTTGACCGCGTCAGCAATCAGTTCCACGGCCGCTGGCTGCTGGAAGGCAGTCCGGCTGCTTGGGTCGCCGGCGCGGGCTCCAACGCCCCCGCTTGCCTGCCGCCGGGCACAGCGGTCTTGCTGCAGCGCCGCGGCAGTCCGACCTTGCTGACGCTCACGGGCTTCGTGCGCGAGCATGACTTCCGCTTGAAGCTCGCTCCCGGCAGCCAGCTCACGAGCGCTGGTTTCCCGGTGGCTCAAAGTCCGCGTGCGTTGCGTCTCGGCACCGTCTCCGGCTTGGCGGCAGGAAGCAGCGCCGGCACGGCCGACCGCCTGCGCCGCTGGCTGGGCGACACCCAACCCGGTGCCTCTGGCTACCAAACTTTCTACCTGTTCCAGGATCCGGCGAATCCCTTTGGTCGCTGGGTGGATCAGGCCGACAGCGGACTGCAGGATGCGGGCGATAACCTGCTGCTGCCTGCCTCCCGCGGCATCTTCCTGCAGCTCCTGCCCACCACACCGCCAACGCTCATTCACCAGCCGGCACCGCAGGAATAAGAGCAGCCTTCCAATCGCCCGCTCGTTGACAACTTCAGTCAGCGGGCGGGTTTTTGTTTGGCGGCTGCTTCAGCCTTGACGCTTTGCCGGCCTCACTTCGGTTCGCCTTCAAGCAGACGATCCAATGCCTGCCCCAACGCTGGCAGCGAGACATCCTTTTCCAAAATGACTCCGTCAGGTCCGATCAAATAAAGCGTGGGAAAGTGGCGCAAATTCCACTCGCTGGTGATCGGACCCGAAGTGCTGCCATCCAGCCAGCAGCGCCAGTCGAGCTTGGACACAGCCAGAAGTTTTCGCGCCGTGGCAGGCTCGTCGGTGTTGACTCCGAGAACCGCTAGCGGTTTGCCCGCGTGACGCTCAACCAGCTCGGCCAAAACCGGCTGCACTCCCTGGCAGCCATGACACCAGTCACCCCAAAACACCAGGACGACATGCCGCCCGCGATAATCGCTCAGCTTGAATGGCTTGTCCGAATGATCAACGCCGCTGATGTCCGGAGCCACGACCCCGGGGCTGAGGTGTGTCATTTCAAAGAGCATGGCAGCCGCTTGGTCCGCCAAAACAAAACCCTGAATGCTCACCTGCGGATAGGTGGTCAGCACACGCTCCAGCGACTCGGCCGCAGCCGCGCGAGCCTTTTCGCGCTCCGCCGGATCACTGGCAGCTTCGAAGGCATTGAATCGATGCCTGGCCAGCGCTAAGCTGGCAGCAGCCAGCTCCGCTTCATGGGTGCTGGCAGCGAGCACCGCCTTCAACACCGCCTCCGCGAGAACAGGGTCGGCATCCTCGAGGCGCTTCAAAGCGGGCGCCAAACCCGAGCGATCAGCGTAACGCGTGGCGATCAAATTCAGCGCGGTTTTGCCAGCTTCAAGGTGCAGGCATTGACAAACGAGCCAGTTCAACCCCTCGACGACGCCGGGATCATCCGGACTGGCCTCAATAAGCTTCAACACCTCAGCCGCATAAGGATCCGCGGCCGGGATGCTGGCGCGATAATGCGCCTTCTCTTCCTCGGTGCCAGCCTCCACGATACGCAGGGTGTTGCTGCGCACTGCGTTCTCATACGCCTCAATGCGGGCGCGAATCGTTCGCGCCAGCTCCTGCGCGCGGACACTCCCCGGTCCCGCCAAAGCCAGCAGCAAAAGCCAGTAACGCATTTTCATTTTCAACCCGGCCGGCGCCGCGGCGCCCGCATCAACACCATGGCAAACAAGGCAAGCAACGCCGAGCCCGCCTCCGGCACCACCTGGAAACGCGCATACGCATTCTCATAAACCAGCACCGGCGCGCCATAATCCTCCACGCTGGCGGACGCGATAAAAAGGATCTCATCCAGCCCCGTCACGGGAGCGCGCACCGCATACTCGCGGCCGATCACCAGATCCTGCGCCACCAGATTGAATCCGCCCGCACTGTTGCTGAAGCCCGATGTCAAGAGCGTGGCAGTGAACGTGTCCCATACTTCAATCATGACATTGGCCATGCCTTCGCCCGGCGTGTAAAAATCATCGGCCAGCACATCGTCACCATAAACAACACCGGTGACAATCGCGTCCGAAACATACTGGCTGCCATCGAAACGGTATTGACTGCCAAAGTGCTGGCTCACCACGAGCGGACCGGCGGCAGCGGTGTTGCCGGATGGAATCGCGAGGCTTTGAAACCCGATTCCCGCCTCTTTGAGCAGCCGGTCCATCATCACCTCGCGATGCAGCGCCGGCGTCTGGATGCCCGTGCCGTAACCGTTGCCCGCATTGCCATCGTCATCGCCCCAATCAATCGCAAAAGCGCTGTGCCCATGAAGCACGTTGTGCGTGTTTGCAAACAGCGACTCGCCCAGTTCGAGATACTGCGCGCTATAGCCGCCCGCCAAAATGCGATTCGCCAGCGTCAACCCGTCCAGGCTGTGCGATTGCGCATCCGCCTGCACCATCAGGTTGGAATAGGCCACCGCCGAGTCCGCCAGCGCCGCGCTCCACGCCAGCGGCGGCGCGCTGCTCAGCCCGTTCCACTGCGCCTGCAGCACGGCCGCATCTGTGCCATAAAAATGGAGCGCGCTCTGCACCCAGGGATCGTCCGATTTCACGCTGGCCCACACCCCCGGAGCGGAAAAATGCGCCAGCCGCTGCAGCTCGCCCGCCGGATCCATCCGCATGCGGTTCATCAGCTCCAGCCAATGCTGCTGCTCCGCCGTCGGGTCCGCGGCCGGCGCCGACACAGCGCCGCCAAACGCCGCCAGCCAGATCGCCGGGCGAAGCAAAGAACATGAAGGTTTTACGACACGGCAGCGCACCGGAGTAAAATAACACGAAAAACCGGCATTTCCATGATGTTCAACGCCACGCTCCGCCGCCGCTGAACCGAGTGCCATTCACCCCGGCGCCTTCCGCACGGCTGCCGGGCACTGGAGGAGGCAGCCGGGGTGAGGTTTTACTTTGCCCACCCACACCGCTCCTGGGAGCCGGCGCCAATGAAAACACGAACGGACTGGTTCCGCGGCATCTGCCGAAGGGCGCGGATCTGCTGGACTTAAGGGTGCCTCTGGAAACCGGTAATTCAGGCTTTCAGTCTGAAATGCCCTCCAACCTTCCAGGTTGGAAGGCCTTGATGATCAAGCTGCAAGCTCAATGCGCCCATCAAGCTGGAAGCTCGATCCACACCGGATGCCAGGTTTTCAGAGGCGCCCTTAACTCAGAAATGCTGTGAGCAAATCGCTAAGACCCTCAATCAGAGGCCTCAAAAGAGACAAGGCTACCGCAGCCTGAGCAGGTGTTTTTCGTTACCCTCAACGGTGCACTTTGAACTTGAACTCAAGAGCCTCCCGAACGGTTGCCCAGGACCAGTGCTGGATGGTGGCGGGATTGATCAAAGCTGCGCCCCTTGCAGCTTTGCCCCTGCGAGTCATTCTTCGAATGATCTGTCTCAGTGCCCGCCAGGCACTTCAGCTGTGCATTGACACGTTCGGAGGGTACGGCAAGTTCATTTGGACCTCTGCGCTGAGGCGAAGCCGCTCCGCAGGAGCAACCTTGGCTCGGTGTTTTATTTTTGCAAAGTTGGCACTGGCACGGTGGCAGCTATGGGTTGTCTCTGTTTCTCAGGTGAGGATTTCTTTCACCACATGACCATGCACATCGGTCAGCCGGAAATCACGGCCGGCGTAGCGGTAGGTGAGCTGCTCGTGATCGAGCCCGAGCAGATGCAGAATCGTCGCGTGCATGTCGTGCATGTGCACCTTGCCGGCGACAGCATGATGACCAAAGTCATCGGTTTCGCCAAACGAGAAACCGGGCTTCACCCCTGCGCCCGCGAGCCATTGGCAAAAACCGCCCGGATTGTGATCACGGCCGGTGCCGTTGCTCTGCGCGTAGGGCGTGCGGCCAAACTCGCCGCCCCACCACACCAGCGTGTCCTCGAGCAAACCGCGCTGCTTGAGGTCGTGCAGCAACCCCGCAATCGGTTTGTCCACCGCCAGCGCGTGATCCATGTGCTTGGGCATGTTGGAGTGCTGGTCCCAGGCCGGGTTGTTCGAGTTGTCGGTGTAATTGACCTGAATGAACCGGACTCCCGACTCGGCGAGACGGCGCGCCATCAAGCACTGGCGGCCGAAGTTGTCGGTCAGCTTTTCATCGATGCCGTAGAGCTGCTTGGTGGCGGCGGATTCGGAATCGATGTCGAGCGTGAAGGGCGCCTTGTCCTGCAGACGCCAGGCGAGTTCATAGGACTCGATGACCGCCTCCACCTGCTCATGCTGGCCCGCCATGCTGGCGCGCTGCAACTGCTCGCCATGCAGATCGCGCAGCAGATCAAACTGCCGGGCGCGCGCCGCCGGGGTGTAGGCGGTGTTTTGCAGGTTCTTGATCCCGGCTTCTTTGGCTGGCAACCCGGCGCGGCCGAGCGGCGTGCCCTGGTGCACGGCGGGCAGAAAGGAGTTGCCGTAGTTGCGCGGGCCGCCGTTGCTGAGACTGGGGCTGATCGAAACGAAGCCAGGCAGGTTTTCATTTTCGGTGCCAAGGCCATAGCTGATCCAGGAGCCCATGCTGGGGCGGATGAAATTGGTGGTGCCGGTGTGCAAAAACAGTGTGGCAGGGCCGTGGGCCACGCCCTCCGTGTGCATGCCCTTGACGACGCACAGCTCATCCATCAGACCGCACATGTGCGGAAACAACTCGGAGCCCCAAAGACCGCTTTGGCCGCGCTGCTTGAACTCCCAGAGCGGCTTCATCACGCGCATGGAGGCGCCCATGCCGGTCTTGGCCACGCTGCGCGCGTCGTCGAAGTCAAACGCAACGCCGTCGTTTTGAACCAGCTTGGGTTTGTAATCGAAGGAATCGACGTGGCTCACGCCGCCGGCCATGAACAGGAAGATGACGCGTTTGGCGCGCGGCGCGTGGTGCGTCAGCAGGTTCGGTGGCGGCCTGGATGCCAGCGCATTCAGGGCAAGGCCGCCGAAACCGCAGGCGGTGGTCTGGAGGAGGTGGCGGCGGGTGAGCATGGCGGCTGATTGGGGGGACAGGATTGACGGGATTGGGACGGGATGAACAGGATTTTTGAGACAGGATGGCAGGATTCTCAGGATAAGGGGCAGAGTGACGGGGCACTGAAAACGGAGAACGGGCAAACGTCTCAATCGAGGAAGCGGAAGTCGGCGGTGGCGAAGAGGGTTTGGATGAGCTGGGCGTAATGTTCGGACGGGCGTTCTGCCTCGTCTGAGGCGGAGACGGTGACGAAGTCGCGGGCGCGTTGGAGTTCAGTGGGGGTGGGTTTGCGGCCGAGGACGGCTTGCCAGAGGTGGGTGAGGCGGGCTTCGTCGGTGGCGAGGTGTTTTTGATCGAGCAGGCGGTTGGCGGCGGCTTGGCTTTGCTCGATGACAAACGGGTGATTCAAAAAGTAAAGCGCCTGCGGGGCGATGGTGCTGCGGGTGCGCTGGCCGACGGGCGCGTTGATGTCGGCGTAATCAAACACCTCGAAGATCTCGAGGCGCCTGTTGCGGAAGGCCGGGGCGTAGAGGCTGCGGCGGGTGTCGGTGAAGACGTAATCGTATTCGAGATTTTGCGCGGAACCGCTGTTGGCGTCAACCGAGCCGGCATGCACATTGGGCCCCAGGTAACCGGAGTCGAGCCGGCCGCTCAACACCAGCATGGCATCGCGCAAAGCATGCGCATCGAGCCGGCGCCGGTGCGCGCGCCAGAGCAGTTTGTTTTCGGGATCGATCTCCTGCGCCCTGCTCCAACCAGCCTCGTCCGCAGGCAGGCTGGCGATTTGGTAGGCGCGTGTCAGCACCAACCGGCGCACCAGCTTCTTCAAGCTCCAGCCGTCCGCCATGAAATCGCTGGCAAGGTGGTCGAGCAGGAGCGGGTGCGTCGGCTGGTCACCGGTGGCGCCAAAGTTATCAACGGACCGGACGAGACCCTCGCCGAAGAGATGCATCCAGACGCGATTGACGAGCACACGGGCGGTGAGCGGATTCTGCCTGTCCGTGATCCACTGCGCCAACTGCAAGCGGCCGCTCTGTTCGGCCGGAATCTCCGGCGTGTTCTTCAGTGAGACCGCCTGAATGAACCCACGGGGGACCTTCGGCCCCAGGTTCCGGATGTTGCCGCGGATGTGAATCGGCGAGTCCTCCGGATTTTCGTCCTCACGCACACTCATCGTCTCAGGACGCACGGGGCCGCCGGCCTCAGTGCGTTTGATCTGCTTTTGCAGGCGCTTTTCATCGGCAAGCGCAGCCATGAGTTCGGGGCTGCTGCGCGCCACCCGGATCTGCTCCTCCTCGGCGTATTCCTCCTCGCCCAGCAGCCACACCGCATCGAGTGTCACAATGCCTTTGGTGTCCTTGTTGGAGACAAGGATGAAGCCGGCGCCGTCCTGTTCGAAACGGAAACGGCCGAGCGAGACAAAGCGCGAGTCAATGGGCGGGCTGATCGATTGGTCGATGAAGATTTCCTCCTCGCCATCGGCATGCAGGATTTGAACCGGCACGCGTTTGTCGCGCGAGCCAGAGGAGGTGTAGGAGACGCGCACTTCGTAAAGGCCCGCCTTGGGAATCTTGGGTGTGAAGGTCGCGGTGCACTCGCCTTTGGCGGCCTTGTCATCATGGATGTAGCCCTGCCCAACGTAGGTCGGAAAACTGGTCGAAGTTATCCAGGGTCCGACGATTTCCGCCTCGGAGTCGTCGATTACGATGCCGGGCAGCTCGGAGGGCTCAATGGGCTTGCGCGCAGGCAGCGCATCGGCGTCGGGCTGGAGTTCCTTCGCGCGCGCGGCAACCGTTTCCAATTCCTTCTTCAGCACGGCAAGACGCTTCTCCTTCGCCTGCATCCCGGTTTCTTGATCTGCATCGAGCGGCAATGGTGTGTCAACCCACTTGGCGACGTTGTCCGTGTAATTTCGAAGCGTCTGCGTGCTGCGAAAAATGCCCGCCAGCGCGTAGTAGTCGCGAGTCGTGACCGGGTCGAACTTGTGATCGTGACAACGGGCGCAGCCAATGGTCATGCCCATGAAGGAGCGGCCGATCGTCTCCAACTGCTCATCGATGATGTCCATGCGCAACATGCCCTTGTCCTGCTCCTCGTAGTTGGTGGGCCCGAGAGCAAGGAAGGCGGTGGCGGTGAACTGGCGCCGGCGCTGGGCCGGGTCGTCCGCACTCAACAAATCGCCAGCGATGTGCTCGGTGATGAGCCGGTCGAGCGGCACATCCGCGTGCAGTGACTCGATGACGTAATCGCGGAAGCGCCAAGCGTCCTTGAACGGCAGCGTGCGGCCGCCACCCGAGCTTTCGGCAAAACGCGTCATGTCGAGCCAATGCTGCGCCCAGCGCTCGGCAAACGCAGGCGAGGCGAGCAGGGCATCGACGACTTGCTCCAACGAAGATGGATCGCTCTGGAAGGCAGCGAGCTGCTCCGCGCCCGGCGGGAAACCTGTCAGGTCGAAGTGCAGGCGGCGCAGAAGGGCTTCGGGGGCGGCATCGTTGACGGGTCGAACGCCCGCGGCATCCATGGCCGCGAGCAAATGGTTGTCGATGGCATCGCGCGGCCAGTTGGCGTCCTTGACTCCAGGCGCGCGCGATTCAGGGGTGGGGGCGGCGGGCGGTTGGAAGGACCAGAGCGTTGCCGGGATCGGCGCTTCGGCTTTCCCTTGCTCGCCAGCAGGCTCCTCCTCTCGCGGGTCCACCGCGCCCTGCGCAATCCACTCGCGCAAAATGGCCGTCTGCGCGTCAGACAGCCTTTTTTTCGGCGGCATTTTCAAGTCGCGGTCCTCATAGGAGATCGCGCGCACCAGCAGGCTGGCCTCCGGCTCGCCCGCCACCAAGGCGGGCCCGGAATCGCCGCCATGCTGCCAGCCTGCGCGATGGTCCAGACGCAGTCCGCCTTTGATCTTGTGCTCAGCGCTATGGCACTCGTAGCAATGCTCGATCAGCAGCGGCCGCACGGCGCGCTCAAAATGATCCAGCGCCGGCGAGACGGCGGAGGCGGTTCCACCACCAGCCAGAGCCAGGATCACGAAGGCTGCGCGTCGTCGGAGCATGGGAATAACAAACAGCCGGTGAGCGCCTGATTTTTCACCTCCTGGCAAAGAGCCGCCTGGCGGCGGACTTACTCTTTGCCAATGCCTGGGTAGTCCAGATCGGTGGCAAAAAGCGGTCTCACCGTCAGGATGCCCGAACGATTGAGCGTGATGCTGGGCTTGCCGTCATCAGCAAAGGAAATCTGGGCAGTGTTGCCCATGCCAGTGGCAATCACGGTGCCAAACGCATCGATCTTCCAACAGCCATCCATGCCAGACCAAACCCACTCCGTGAGCTTGGACTTGCGCGCGAACCTGCCATCCTTCCCGAAGTAATACCAGCGCAGGCCCTCGCCACCGTGATCGACACGCCAAATTTTGCCTTCCAGAATCGCCACGATTTTTTTCCGCGACTGCGCCGAGATTTGCCTCTTGGGAAAGCTCCCGGGCGAGGAGTTTGCGCTCAAAGCGGCACTTTCCAAAGGCTGCGCCACACTGCCGGTCAATGTGCGGGGCAGGAGTTTGTCCAACTCCCGTTCGATGGCCGCCACCGCATCAGCATCGCCAGCCTCCGCGTAACGCGCTTTGGACGCCTTCAAATCCTCGATGTATTGCCGGTTCAGGGCCTCGATGGCATCGTGTTTGTCCCGTAACCAGGCATCCCGCATGGATGCGAGTTCAATCGGATCACTAGGTCGTTCCAGCGGCTGAGCAATGGCAGTGTGCCCGGCCAGAATGGCAAGCAATACATGCAGCATCGTTTTCATGGCAAAAAGTCCTGTCTTCCCGCAGCTTTAGATTCCAACCCTTTCAATGCAAGGCTAAAATTCCGCTTTTCTAAAAATGCCTAGCCGATAAAGACAATGCCCGCATTGAGTGGATGAACTCAGCAGTCAAAATCTAAACCATTTGCTTATCAAACACAGTCAAACGAGCCCCTGCGCCAGCATCGCGCTCGCCACCCGGATAAAGCCGGCGATGTTGGCGCCGCGCTGGTAGTTCGGCAAGCCGTGGACCTGATGACCGCTGTACTCCAGGCATTTGCGGTGGATCTCGTGCATGATGGCCTGCAAACGGCTGTCCACCTCTTCGCGACTCCAGCTCAGTCGCAATGAATTCTGGCTCTGCTCCAAACCGGAGACGGCGACTCCCCCTGCGTTGGCCGCTTTTCCGGGTGCGTAAAGAATGCTCCGCTCATGCAACAACTGCACCGCCTCCGGTGTGCAGGGCATGTTGGCCCCTTCCACCACGGCTTGCGCGCCGCCCGCTGCCAGCGCCTGCGCATCACGAGCGTCGAGTTCGTTCTGCGTCGCACAAGGAAACGCCAGATGGCAGGTGGCGTGCCAGGGGCGCATGCCCGCCCGGTATTCGCAGCCGAAATGCTCGGCATACTCCTGAATCCGGCCCCGGCGCTCCTCTTTCAGCTCGCGCAGCCAGGCGAACTTTTCCGCCGTGATGCCATCCGGCTCGTAGATGCTGCCCGCCGAATCCGAAGCCGTGACCACCACAGCATCCTGGCTGATGAGTTTTTCGATGGCATAGAGGGCGACATTGCCGCTGCCGGAAACCGCGCAGCGTTTGTCCTTCAGGCTCTCGCCGCGTGTGCGCAGCATTTCCCCGGCAAAATACACCGCGCCGTAACCGGTCGCTTCCTTGCGCATCAGGCTGCCGCCAAAGGAGAGGTCTTTGCCGGTGAGCACCCCCGTGAAGCGATTCTCCAATCGCTTCCACTGTCCGAAAAGATACGATACCTCGCGCGCGCCGACACCGATGTCTCCTGCCGGCACATCCGTGTCTTCGCCGATGTAAGGACAGAGCTGGGTCATGAAGGCCTGGCAGAAACGCATGATTTCGCGATCCGATTTGCCTTTCGGATTGAAGTTGGCGCCGCCTTTGGCCCCGCCCATCGGCAAGCCGGTGAGGCTGTTTTTGAAAATCTGCTCGAAGCCGAGGAACTTCAGCACGCCCTGGCTGACATCGGGATGAAAACGCAACCCGCCCTTGTAGGGGCCGATGGCGTTGTTGAACTGGACTCGCCAGCCGCGGTTGGCGCGCGCATTGCCCGCATCGTCCTCCCAAGTGACGCGAAAAACGATCACCCGGTCCGGCTCGGTGAGGCGCTCGAGAATGCAGTCCGCGCCATATCGGGGCTCGTCCAGGGTGAACGGAAGCACATCCGCCATGACCTCGTGCACCGCTTGAAGAAACTCCGGCTGGCCCGGATTGCGCCGCTTCAGGCCGGCCATGAACTTGCCCAGATCGCCGTGGTGAAGAGGTAGGTCTGTGGACATGGCAAGGATACGATTCCGCAAAACTCGCTGCCGGCAATCTTTTCCACGCCACCGCCGCCTTCCCGTTCCGGCAACTCACTTTGCCGCTGCGAACGGCTGGCGAAGGCTGAAAATGAAGGCAATGACATCCCAGCGCTGCTCTTCCGTGAGCACGGCATCAAAGCTCGCCATCGGCGTGCCGTCGAGACCGGTGCTCAAAACCCGGAAAAGCGCCTCGGCGCTGTCACCACAACGCAAGTGCGGCTGCCGCAGGTCGGACGGCAGCACCGGCAAACCCCAAATGTCCATCAAAGCAACCGCAGCAGGCCCCTTGCCGTCCGCCTTCTCCCCGTGGCACGAAGCGCAGTGCAGGGCGAAAAGCCGGGAGCCCGCCGGAACATGCTCACGACGCTTTTCAATCACTTCAAACCACGGCGGCGGCGGCGGCAATGCCACTGGAGCCGCGTAGTTTTCCCGCTGGCGCCAGCGGCGTGAAAACGACTTCAAATAGGCGATGACGGCGTCCACATCGGCGTCAGAAAGCTGGGTGAACATGCCCATCGCCGTACCGCTGAGACCGCCTTTGATGGTGCGGCGCAAATCTTCCTCCGTGGGCAGTTTGCCAGCAGGCGTGGAGCGGAATTTGAACATGCCCTCGCGGAAGGAGCGCGGTCTCGGCTGCAGCGTGGGGCTCAGCTCGCCAGCGCCATCTCCGCGCTTGCCGTGGCAGACCATGCACTGCCGCTCATATACATGCCGCCCCTTCATGAAAAGACCGAAGTCCGGCGGCGGCACCGGCTCCGACGCAGCCGCCAGCGCGGTGGCGAAGGCGGGCACAAGCAGGGCAGGCAGGACCAGATTCGTCACGCCAGTCATAACGTGCGGCTGGCCGCGCAATCCCGCGCGGCTTTTGTTGGCTATCTCTCGGGACTTGCGGCGGCCTATCACAGCACCGGTCCCTTTACCGACCAGCGGTTCAAAACGAACCCACTGGCGGACGCCTCCTTCCAACGCGCAAAGTGCGCCGTCTCGTAGTGCGTTTGCATCGCCGCCTCATCGACGTAGGACTCGCTCAGAGCAAAGAGGTTCTCCTGCTCGAACTGACGGCTGATCTCGAAGCGCAAACAGCCCGGCTCCTTGGCGGATTCGGCGGCATTGTAGCGCATGACCTCGAGAAATTCATCGACGCGCGCGGGATCGATCTCCAGAATGACGATGACATTGACCATGATGGCCGTAAAAGACACGAATTCTTGCGAAATGGCAACCTCCTCCCAACGTTCCTAAAGCACGCCCCCTGCCCGACCATGAAGATAAGGAACCAACTTCTCGCCCTCGCATTGCTGGCCACGCCCGTCTTTGCCTCTGCTCAAACGCCCGAAACCAAACCTGAGCCCAAAAAAGAAGCGGCTCCTGCCGCCAAACCCGAGGGCACGCCGGCTGAAAAAAAAGCCGAAACACCGCCAGCGCCAAAACCTGAAGCCAAGAAGACCGGCACGCCTCCGCCAGCCAAACCAGAGGCAAAAAAGGACGCGCCTGCCGAACCCAAAACCGCTCCGAAAGCGAAGGCCAAGGCGAAGGCGAAAGCCGACGACAAACCGATGACGGCCGGGGCAACGGAGGAAAAGAAACCCGCCGAACCGCCGAAACCCATTTTCCCCGACGCCAGCCTGGAACAAGCGGTGCGCAAACAGGTCTTCGCCAAGCGCGACAACAACGAGCCGATCACCGCGGAGGATGTGGCCAGTCTCTCCACCATTGAAGGCCGCAGCCTTGGCATCAAAGACCTTCGCGGCCTCGAAAAGTGCACTGCGCTGGCCTCGCTGACGCTGCCGGACAACCAGATCAGCGATCTCTCCCCGCTCAAGGGCCTCGCCCGGCTGCAGTTCCTCGACGTGTCGAAGAATCAGATCAAAGACATCGCCCCCCTCGCCGAATGCAAGGCCTTGCAATACGTCGAGCTCACCAGCAACCAAGTGACCGATGTGCGTCCGCTGGGCGGCATCCAGTCGCTCACCTCTCTTTACCTGGCGCAGAACCAAATCCGCGACGCCTCGCCGCTGTTCAAACTTCCCAAAGCCTGGACCCTCCACCTGGAAGGCAACCAAGTCAGCGAGATCGACGGCATCGGCGGCATGAAGTGGCTTTCCACGCTCTCCCTCAAGGGCAACCAGGTCACCGACATCAAACCGCTGGAGCCGCTCACCGAGTTGCAGTTCCTGTTCCTGGAGAACAATCAAATCAGCGACTTCGCCCCGCTGCATCGCATGTGGAAAAAGGACAACGAAGGCGCGCGCGAGTGGGCTCCCTACTGCCAGATTTTCACCGCCGGCAATCCCGCCAGTCCGGAGTCGCAAAAACTCCTCGACGAACTCAAGAAAGCCGGCGCCCGCATCAAATAACCAGCCCGAAGCGGGGTCATTTGCACCCGCTCCCACCCTGCCCAAACCATGAAATCCGCCCTGCTCGCCTCCACCCTGCTCAGCGTCACCATGCCCAGCGTCGCCGGCGACTGGCCGCAATGGCGCGGCGCCAACCGCGATGACATTTCCACCGAGACCGGCCTGCTCAAAAAGTGGCCGGAAGGCGGACCCAAAAAAATCTGGACCTTCGATGACGCCGGTCTCGGTTACTCGGGCTATTCCATCGCCGGAGACACGCTCTACACCATGGGCGCGCGCGACGCGGTCGAGTACGTCATCGCTGTGGACACGGCGACTGGCAAAGAAAAATGGTCGGTCGAGGCCGGCGCTTTGTACACGAACGGCTGGGGCGATGGACCGCGCTGTACTCCCACCGTGGATGGCGACCACGTTTATGCCATCGCCGGCCGCGGCAACCTCATCTGCCTCACCACCGCCGGCAAAAAACTCTGGGAGGTCTCGCTCACCGATGACCTCGGCGGCAATCTGCAAAACTGGGGTTACACCGAGAGTCCGCTGATTGAAGGCAGTCTGGTCGTCGTCACCCCTGGCGGCGACGAGGGCACCCTGGCGGCGTTTGACAAAATGACCGGCAAAAGCAAATGGCAGACCAGCGACTGGACCGACAACGCCCAATATTCGTCCATCATCAGCGTCCATCACAACGGCGGTCGCCAGCTCATTCAACTCACCATGCAGACCCTCGCCGGCGTTGATCCGGGCAATGGAAATATCCTCTGGCGCACGGACTTCCCCGGCAAGACTGCCGTCATCCCCACTCCAATCTTCAAGGACGGCCAGGTTTTCGTCGCCGCCGGTTACGGCGTCGGCTGTCAATCCCTGCGCATCGGTCCCGGCAACAAGGTCGAAAAACTTTATGAGAACACCAGCATGGTCAACCACCACGGCGGCGTCATCCTCTACCAAGGCCACTTGTACGGCTACTCCGACAAAGCCGGCTGGACCTGCATGGACTTTAAAACGGGCGAAGTGATCTGGGTGGAGGGACGCGCCCTCGACAAAGGCGCCATCCATTGCGCTGACGGCATGCTCTATTTGCTGGAGGAAAAATCCGGCACCGCCGTGCTGATCGAAGCCAGCCCCAAAGGCTGGAGCCAGCAGGGCCGCTTCGTGCTCGATCCGCAGACCACCCAGCGCAATCCCAAGGGCAAGATTTGGGTCCACCCGGTCGTCGCCCACGGCAGGCTCTACCTGCGCGATCAGGAATTGCTCCACTGCTACGACGTGAGCGCCAAATGACGATCCCCGGCTTGATTTCCTGGCTGGACTTTCGATGGTGCCACGGACTACGCTGATCCGCCGACCATGAAATTTGCGATCTTTGGGGACATTCACGCCAACTTCGAAGCCTTGCAGGCTGCGATGGCGGATGCCCAGGAGCAAGGCTGCGCCAATTTTGTCTGCCTCGGTGACATCGTCGGTTACGGCGGCAGTCCCGTCGAATGCCTGGAAACGGTGCGCTCTCTGGGTTGTCCCGTGGTCCGCGGCAACCACGACGAGGGCGCGTCTGACGAAAGCTCGCTCGATGACCTCAATCCCCTGGCGGAAACCGCGCTGCGCTGGACGCGCGACCAATTGAGCAACGAGCAGCGCCAGTGGCTGCGGGAGCTGAAACTCGTGCGCCAGGTGCGCGACTTCACCATCGTGCATGCGACTCTCGACTCTCCCGGCTCCTGGGGCTACGTGACCAATCGCTTCGACGCCATGGCCAGCTTCAGCTACCAATTCACCCAGCTCTGCTTCTACGGCCACACCCACGTGCCGCGGGTGTTTGAAAAGGCGGACGCCGTGCGCGCCGGACGCGGCTTTGACATCCAGCTCGAACGCGGCGTGAAGTACTTCGTCAACGTCGGCAGCGTGGGCCAGCCGCGCGATGGCGACTGGCGCGCCGCCTACGTGATCTTTGACGCGCAGGAGCAGTTCGTCGGCATCCGCCGCGTCGAGTACGACGTGGACACCGCCAAGCGGAAAATCCGCGAGGCCGGCCTGCCCGGCCTGCTGGCCGACCGGCTCGAACTGGGCAAATGAGCGCGCCCGCCGGTCTGTCGGGCTACCGCTCGTTGACGATCATCAAACCAAGTTCGCTGGGCGATGTGGTGCACGCACTGCCCGCGGTCGCCGCCTTGCGCGCCGCCATGCCTCAGGCGTGTCTGCGCTGGCTGGTCAATCCCGAGTGGGCGCCCCTGCTCGCCGGCAACGGCTTGGTGGATGCAATCGTTCCCTTTCCACGAAAAACCTTCCGCGGTCTCAGCGGCGGATTCAAAGCCGCGCGCTGGATGCTCCAATGGCGGCGGCTGCCGCGCGAGCGCCCCGAGTTGGTGGTCGATTTTCAAGGCCTGCTGCGCAGCGGACTGGCCGCGCGCCTGCGTGGCGGTGAACGTGTCATCGGCCTGTCTGACGCGCGCGAGGGCGCAGCCTGGCTGCATCATGAACGCGTGGCTGTCGACGCAAACAGTCACGCGGTGGACCGCTGCTTGGCGCTGCCGCGCGCGCTTGGCGTTTCCGTCCCCGCTGAACCGGCCTTTCCCATGCCCGCCGGCAGCCCGCCTTCCGGCTGGCCAGGGGTGGACCCAGCGCAAATCATCGTGCTGCACCCCTACAGCCGCGGCGCGGGCAAGTCGATGCCGGATGACTGCCTGCGCCTCCTGCTGGAAAAGCTGGCTCCCCGGCCCGTGGTGGTTGTGGGCCAGGGCGGCCCCCTGCCACTGCATGCTCCGCACGTCACCAACCTCTGCGGCCGCACCACGCTGCCCGAGCTGGTTTGGTGCCTGCGCCACGCCGGATGCGTGGTCAGCGTTGACAGCGGCCCGATGCACATCGCCGCTGCCGTCAATCCCGCCCGCACGCTCGGTTTGCACACCTGGAGCGATCCACGCCGCGTTGGCCCTTACCCCGCCGCCAGTTGGGTCTGGAAAGCGGGCCGCATCGCTCATCGCCACCATTTGAGCGCCGCGGAATGCCTGGCCAGCCAGCCACTCGACGACGCCGCCGCACGCCAAATCGCTGACTGGATTTCACATCCGAATTAACTCTTTCTGAAACCCTCCCGATTGAGCACCGCCTGCGCCCGTGCTACTCAGTCTCACCCGTCACGATGCCGCGCCGCCATTTTTCAGCCCCGTTCTCAACCGTCAGCCTCTGCTGCCTGTTGAGCGCCTGCGGCACCACCAAAAAGAACGCGGCCGCCACCCTCATCACCGCCCGCGTCACCGCGCCTGCCGCGCCGGCCCCCGCGCCCGCCCGCAATCAAAACACCAGCTACCCCGCCTTCTCCGAACTCGTCAGCCTAGCGGACAATCCGCAACCCGCGCCACCCTTGAAGCACAAGCTGGACCGCTTTTTCTCCACCCCCGTCATTGCCAGCAAGACCGCAGCCCGGGCTGACCGCCCTGCCAACGACACCCTCGGCAGCTTCCTGCGCGTCGCCACTTGGAACATCGAAAAAAGCCTGCACGCGGCCGCAGCCGCCGAGGCTTTGAAGTCCGCGGAAGCTTTCAAAGCCCGGTTGAAGCCATCCGTTCTGAAGAACCCCAAACGACTGGAGGAAGCCTTGCGCCAGCGCGAGCGCTTGATCACCGCCGATGTCATCCTGCTGCAAGAAATGGACGTGGGCGTCTCGCGCTCCGGCTACATCGACGCCGCGCGCGAAATCGCCCGCGCGCTCGGCATGAACTACTCCTACGCACCCCAGCAACTCGAGATCGATCCCGTCCTGCTCGGCTTGGAGCCTGGCGCGCCGAAACCCGATCCAGCGTGCTACAAAGGCGCCTTCGGCATCGCTGTGCTGTCACGCTACCCCATCTTGATGGCGCAGTGTTTTCCACTGCAAAGCCAGCCTTATGACTGGTATCACAGCGAGCAGGACAAGCCCGATCTGGCGGAGACGCTGCGCCGCATCGGCGCCAAACTGGCCTTCAACAACGACATCCAGCGCGAAATGAAAATCGGCGGCCGCATTTTCTACCGGGTCGATCTCGGTGTTCCCGGCATTCCAGGCCACCGCCTTTCCATCATCCACAACCATCTCGAAATCAAAACCACCACACGCGGCCGCGAGGACCAGTTGCGGGAAATCCTGGCCCACGTCAAAGCCATCCCCCACGCAGTCGTCATGGCAGGCGACCACAATTCCGCCTCCGCTGACGTGAGCCCCACCTCAGCCACGCGCATCGTCAAACGCACCGGCGCCAGCAGCGAGACCTGGGTCAGCCTCGGCATCAAAACCGCCTTTGCTTCGAACCTGATCTCCCTCACCCGCTCGACCTTGAACGTCGTCAGAAACCTGCACAACCCGCTCGCCCCGCACATCCCGCTCATCCTGCCCAACCGAACCCGCCGCTTGTTCCAAATCGTGGAGGACTTCCGCTTCGATGACGGCGGCGCCTTCGACCGGCGTGGCGACCGCGCGCGCTCCATCAATGGCTCCTTCCGCAACTTCGCCAATTCCAACGAGCGCTACCCGCTCGGGTTGACTCCCAGTTTCCGCGTGCCCCGGCCCATCGGGCCGGTCGGCCGCACCCGGCTCGACTGGATCTTCGTCAAACAACCCGCTGAATGGCAGCACAGCTACCGCTTCGCTCCACACTATGGCGAGACGCTCAGCGCCTTCGACTGGGCGCTGACCCAGCCGTATTCCGATCACCGGCCTTGCGTCGTTGACTTGCCTTTCGAAGAGCCTCCCGGCCTGTAAAAGCGATTCACTCCGGCTCAAATCCTGCGCGGATTTTGCCATCGTGTCCGATCAAAGGCTGCGGGTTTGGATAACGCCCCAAAGGCCTGCTGCCCGCGCCGAATTCCGTGAGCCCCAGGTCGCTCTCCATCGCCTTGACCAATTCCCTCAGTTCGGCCACCACCGCTGTGTTTGCCGCGGCGACATCGTTTGCCTCGCCGATGTCGCGCTCCAGGTGGTAAAGCTCGCCCGACTTCACGTGCAGCTTCCACGGCCCTTTGCGCACCGCTTCCAAGACCGGCCCGCGGAAATAGTGAAACACCTGCCGCGGCTGGCCACTCCCGGTCAGCATCGGCCACAAGTCCACGCCATCGAGAACGCGGCCCGGCGGCAAAGGCGCCCCGGCACGCGCCGCCAGCGTCGGCAGCAGATCGAGCATGCCACCCATCGCACCGGTCTCGGTTTCGGCCGGAATCTGCCCCGGCCACCAGGCGATGGTGCAGACACGAATGCCGCCCTCCAGCGTGCTGCCCTTGCTGCCGCGCAACGGCGCATTGTTCGAGCCATGGTTGAGCGCGCCGCCGTTGTCGCTGGTGAAGATGACCAGGGTGCGCTCCGCAAGCTTCAGCTCGCGCACCGTGTCCAGCACCTGTCCCACGCTCCAATCCACCTCCTGCGTCCAATCGCCGAGCAGGCCGTTCTTCGAGGTGCCACGCCATTCCATGCCCGGATACAGGGGAAAATGCACCGCCGTGTGCGGCAGATACAACAAGAACGGCCCTTCCTTGTGCTTGCGAATGAAATCGACCGCTTTCTCCGTGTAGCGTTTGGCGATGCTGGTCTGGCCGTCCTGCTTCACGCGTTCGATCACCGTGCGGTTCTCCAGCAGCGGCAGCGGCGGCTGAAATCCGCCCCGAATGCCCGCCTCGTCGCGCTGCGTCTCCTTTTGATCCTTTGCCTTGGCTTTCGCGGCGCGCGGTTCCTCGCCTGGATTGCTTTTTGAGCCATCCTCCACCGTGCCCATGTCATTGGAATACGGCAGGCCGTAATAATAATCGAAGCCCTGGTCGTTCGGCAGCATGCCCGGTTGATCGCCGAGATGCCATTTGCCAACGCAGCCCGTCGCGTAGCCAGCGTCTTTCAGCAGTTCGGCGATCGTCACCTCCTCCGGATTCAAGCCCACCTCCGCGCCGGGAAACAGTACATGCGGTGTTGGCAGCACGCGCTTGGCGTAACAACCGGTCATCAGCGACGCGCGCGAAGGCGAGCAGACAGGTGCCGCGTAAAAGCTCGTCAGCTTCCGCCCCTCCGCCGCCATCCGGTCCAAATTCGGCGTCGCATTCGTCTTCGAGCCATAGGGCCCGATGTCCGCGTAACCCAGATCGTCGATGTTGATGATGATGAAATTCGGCTTCTCCGCCGCGGTGGCGGCCAGACCGGTCAGCAAGGCGAAACAAACGAGGCGCAACATCCTGTTTCAACGAGGCCGGGCGCCTCAACTCGCAGCAAAATGCACCGTTGCCACGCCACACCCGATTCGTCGAAAGCTTGGAAAGGTTCGAGCTGGCAGGAGTCAAAAACATCGCTTAACGAGAAGATTAAGAGGCAGAAAGCTTGCCTTGTCCCGCCAAGCATGGTTGTATTGTTTGCAACTGCACTGTTTGCTCCATGAGATCAAGAACCTGGGACCTCGTCTTGCTTTGGTTGCCGCTGCTGGCTGCCACTCCATTGACCGCGCACCCGGTGGAGCATTGGAATCAGATGAACCGTCACTGGAACTGTATCGGCGACGATCAGAACCCGGCTTCCCATGCTCGTTACGAGGACCTATTGGAGCAGCCGGAATCGACAGGCGAAAACCATTTTTTCATCAAAAAAATGGTGCCGCCAGCAGAATTTCTGTAGAATTGTTGGGTAAATGATGGGTCATTTCTTTGAAATTGGGATTTTTTAACTCTGGTCCAGGTATCGGTGACCAGGTTGTTTATTCATCATCAGCTGCAAACTATTTTCGCAACACAGGGCGACAACTTATTGATATGAAAAAAGCTGGGTGTACGACCATAGCCCATTTGTGGAACGCAATGTGTTGCCCGATGAGACAATTGATCTTTGGAAACTAAAGCTAGCCAAAAGAGCATACTCTAATCTCGCACAGCGTATAAGCGAAGGTTTAGGTCTTGCAAAAACCTATTTGAGACACCCGAGACTCTATCAATTTGAAGACGAAGAAATTGATTCGAATGCGGTGGTGGTTCATGTCACCGGCATTTCTGGAGCGGCGGCAGGGATGCCGGATCATGTGATCGATCACATTTCAAAAAGGTATCGAAACAGCACCGTTTTCCAAATTGGAGGCCATAAAGACGAGAATACTCCTTTCATAGACAGGCGCGGCTTGCCATTGTGGGATTCAATTCCCGCTACTCACCACTGCGATGCTGGCTTCAGGGTGGTAGCGGAGGACCGAGTTGACGGCGAGCGTGCCGGGGAAGAACATCCGGTCGGAAACGGTTAGGAAAAAGGTTTTCATCTAAGCTGTTGGCACTCCTGAAATCGTTTGATATGACTTTTTCACGTGAACTCATGTCAAAACCTTGCTGCGTTGAATGGAAAATAGTGCTGTTCACAATCGCCCTCTCCTGGTCACTCAGGAAGCGGGCGGCTCCGCCATCAAAATAGAGTTGAATGCGCCGGATCACTTCCGCCGCCGGGATCATGTCCATGCAGCGCGGCAAGTAATCAGTGAGCTGGCGGTTGGCGGCTTCCGGCATGGCATGGTCAGGAAGGGCGGCATCTGCCTTGCGCCGGAAGGACAGCTCCGGCTGCCTTGCATGCACCACATCCACGCATAGGCGCATTCGATCGTTTCCACCTCCACACCCTGCGCGCCGTCCGGTTCACCGAGGCGCGCGTGCGGGTTGTGCTCCCAGAGCGGCATGGCCGAGGTTTTGATCCAGGTTTCAAACTGGCCCGGATGCGCCCGATGCAAGTCCCGCACCGCCGCCGTCAGCATCACGATGTCGCCGGGCGACTGCTTGTTTTTGAGCAGAAGTCGTCTCATCGGGCGGCGATCAGGGATTCTTGTTCGGGTTGGGCGGAGAAGAGGTCATTCCACAAGCAGTCCACGGACTCGGTCACACTCATGCTTCCGGTATCCAGACGCAGCGCCTCGGGTCTGGGAGGCTCAAAGACGCCATCGGCGCGCGTGAGCCCGGTCAGTTCACCCGTCTGCTGCCGACGGTAAAGCCCCTTGACATCCCGGCTTCGGCAGGTCTCCACCGGACAATCCGCCCACACCCAGCGCAGAGGGACCTCGTGAAGAAGGCCGCCGATCATCGTGCGTTGGGAGGCCAGTGGCGTGATCATGGCCGCCACGACCCAAATATCCGAGCGAACCGCCAGCAAGGCTACTTCCGCCGCTCGCCGCAGATTTTCGCTGCGCCCCTCTTCCGTGAAACCCAATCCCCGGCAAAGACCGCCGCGCAACGCATCCCCGTCTAGAACCAGGCAGGGTCGACCCGTGGCACGCAGGCGCTCCTTCAACCCAATCGCAGTCGTGCTCTTGCCTGCGCTTGGCAAACCGAATATCCAAATCACGGAGGCACGGCAATGAGAAGTCATGATATTTGAATTCCAAAATAATGGTCCTCTTGCCATGAGGAGAAGCCCCAACGGTATGAATTTACCTTCTTGTTTGTATTCAATCAGTCAATTGGTTACTTCTGCCTCCCATTTCCTCATCAATGATTCCGTTTCCATCGCCCTTCTCGCTGTAGGCATACGTCGTCACCGTCACCTCCCCGGAGGGTAAGGATGCCTCCTCCCGCAGCACCCGGCCCTGGAGGTCTGTCGTCGTCTTGCGTCGGCAAACGCCTCCGCGCCAGTCCCGGCAAACAGTTTCCATGATGAAACCCGTCACTTGGGGCGAAGGCGCAGGCATTCCGTTCGTGGGATCATTTTTCATGGCTTTGCTTCAGCTCTTTCATCGTTTGCGGGATGTGCGGAATAATGACCATCACATCGTGGAGCGATCGACACCGGTCGCTCGTCACTTGAGTGCGAGCCTGCAGCTCGCGCCACGGGAAGAGTGGTGCAACCATCTTGGTTGCGTGGGATGTTGGAAGGTCATGGAGACAAATTGACGGAAAACGCAGGAACTGTCGAATTCAAAATCAAAAGCGGGTTAGACCCGAAAAAAATTCGGGGGAGATGATTGTGTTGTTTTTTGTCAAGAATTTGCATCCTGCCCTCCATTCCCATTCCCTTCTCCTCATATTTCATGCGCAGTCACCATCACCCCGCCATCCCCCGGCAGGCCAAGCCTCCCGCACCCGCAGCAACCAGCCCCGGGAGTTCCTCGTAATCTCTTGCCAAATATCAACGGTTTCCGTGATGGTACGTCGTCCGCATCGGAAGGCGGAGAATCGGGCGCCTCGTTTGAAGGATCGTTTTTCATGGGTGATCTCGGCTTTTTCATTTGTGGGGGTCATTCAATTTGTCAATTTTTTGCACCCTGACCCCGTTCCTCGATGAAGGTGGCTTCTTCGCAGATCAGTCCGGCTGTGTGGGTGGCGGATGTTGTGTTCATAGCGCCTCCACTGTAGCATGCCGCTCTTTCGCTCCTTTTTGCCTTGCATCCCCGATTCTACATGGCTTTCATGTCTCCTGACCCCGTTTTCCTCGCCATTTATCTATCCGCCTTCTTGCTTGCATTTATTCACGCAAGTTTATAGATTCGTTAGAATATAAAACTCTGCCGCCAGATTTAGGATACGATGATGTTCTGACTTGTAAAATACCATCGTTTGACAATTCAATTATCCCAACAATACTCTTAATTAATTCATTTTTAATTAAATCATTGGCTGGCATGTGCTCTTCAATCAATATCTCTGCTTCATGCCGCCTTAACGTTAATAATCTATCACACCATAACCCGACACCGCCTTGTGGTGATTTTCTCATTATCAACAAAACGCAAAAAGACCCGTTTTGCGATTCAGTACACTGATAAACACGCCTATCTTTTGATAAAGTTATTTTAGTGCCGCCTGCAACTATTGACCACCGGTCTAATTCCTCAAACACTTTCACGAAGTCGCTCTCATTCTTCAGAACTAAATAACTCGATGGATGTTGCCGCGGCTCCAATATCGCGCCCTGCGCACAGATGCTTTCGATAGCTATTATCTGAAAAAGCAGGATAAACAAAATAATAATTTTCATTTTAAAAAATGTTATTTTCTTTCCAAAATTGAGCTGTAAGGCAGAGCGTACTCGCCATTTAAAGGAAATCCTGGCCCTGGTCTGCCAAACCCGCGCCAAACTTGGACTGTAATTTCATTCGCGCATTTCAAGCAATCACCCTCAGGGCCGTGGACTTCTTCTTGAAGTCTAACCCTGGCATCTAAAGGATTTTGGCAGTATGGCACTATACATGAAATAACCCAATCGCAATCAAAATGACAGGTAAACCTGTAATTTTCCCCATCACGAGATCGACTCATTCCATTGGAAAAAGTGCATCTGTATATGCCCCAGAACCGCGCTGAATCATCCACAACAGGCGGCAAGGTAGGCTCATTCGGATCAAGCCAATCAGAGGGGTCGATTCGAGGGTCTATCATGGGGCCGTCCCATAATGGATGGCCTCCACCAGGTTTTTTTGGGAAAAATGGATCCATTATATCTTCGCCAAGACTTTGGAGACCCCTAAAATCCACCTGGTTGAGCGCATTGTTTCCCGCCATAGTGTAGAGGTTGTAGCCTCCTGCCTCCATGATGGGATCTTTTGATGGCCACCTGCCCAGCGCCGGGATGTAATAACGATAGCCGTAGTTGAGCCAGCCGGTCTCGCTGTCCTCGAACTGGCCTTGGAACGCGAACTCAAAGGCGCTTTCGCTGGCCGTTCGGGGGCTGTAGTCGGGGGCGAGGATGCTGCGCAGGCCGAAGG
>CAZKMS010000025.1:33229-45232 GCA_964553805.1 uncultured Verrucomicrobiaceae bacterium | reverse complement strand
GCCGTGGATGATGGAGGTGAAGCCAGTTTTGGCATAGCCGCGCACCCGCTTCCACGGCAAGGCCTCCCACGAGGAAACCCGCGCCACCGCCTCGCGCGCGCTGGGTGACGCCGGCAACGGCCATTACCTCGTCGTTCTCACCCTGGCGGACGTGGAAGCCGTCTGCGCCTTCATCCGCCACGGCGGCGATGCCACTGCCTTCTTGCAGCGCTTTGAGAGCGCGGGCTGCTGCTCGGCTGGATTCGATCCGAATCAGCATTTGCAGCGCATCGGGGTCGCCAACCAGACCACCATGCTCAAATCCGAGACGGAGGAGATTCAGCGCCGTCTGCGCCAAGCCGTCATTGACCGTGATGGCGAGGCCGCGGGAACGGAGAATTTCCAAGTCTTTGACACCATCTGCGGCGCCACCCAGGAGCGCCAGGACTCCCTGTTCCAACTGCTGAAGAAACCCCTCGATGTGCTCCTCGTCGTTGGCGGCTACAACAGCTCCAACACCACGCACTTGGTCGAAATCGGCGAGCAGCAGTTGCCCACGTTCTTTATTCGCACCTCGGAGTGTCTGACCACGTTGGAGACCATCATCCATTTCGACATTCACCAGAAGCAGGAAACCAGCTCGTACACCGACAAACTCGCCGGCTCCGGTCCGGTCACCATTGGCATCACCGCCGGCGCCTCCTGCCCGAACAACCTGATCGAGGACACCATCTACCGGGTCTTTGAATTGCGCGGTGTGAGCCGGGAGGAAGTGTTCGCCGCGGCAAACGAACCGCTGCCAGCAGCGTGACTTGCCAAACTTGTCACCAAGCCAGCCTGGTTTTGCGTGTGAACTGAGCAAGTGTTCAAACCCATCAGCCCGCCCGCCGTTTCGTGACTCTCTCCGAGCCCGCCTGCTACCTGCCGGATCCCGGCCTGTCGCCGGACCAGGCCAGCATCCGTGTGCGGGACCTCGATTTCCACTACGGTGCGGCGCAGGCCCTCAGCGATATCAATCTCGACATCGCCCGGCATCATGTCACGGCTTTCATCGGCCCCTCAGGCTGCGGCAAGTCCACCTTGCTGCGCTGCTTCAATCGCATGAACGACCGCCTGCCCGAGGCTCGCATCCGTCGCGGCGGCATCTGGCTCGAAGGTGATGACATCAATGCCGTTGAATACGATCCGGTTTTGCTTCGCAGGCGCGTGGGCATGGTCTTCCAGCGCTCCAATCCCTTTCCGCTCTCCATTGCCAAAAACGTCTCCTATGGCATCGATTTGCAGCGATCCAGTCAGGACAAGGTCGCGCACATCGTGGAGCAAAGCCTGAAGGCAGCGGCGCTTTGGGATGAGGTCAAAGACCGCCTCCACCAAAGTGCCCACAACCTCTCCGGCGGCCAGCAGCAGCGTCTTTGCATCGCCCGGGCCATCGCCCTCAAGCCGGACATCCTGCTGATGGACGAGCCCTGTTCCGCGCTTGATCCGATCGCCACCGCCAAGATCGAGGATCTCATCGCGCGGCTCAAAGACCGCTACACCATCATCGTGGTGACGCACAGCATGCAGCAGGCTCTGCGCATCGCCGACTTCACCGCCTTTTTTTTCCTCGGCAAACTGATCGAATACCGTTCCACCCTGCCATTGTTTGAAGTGCCGCGGGAAACGCTCACCCAGCAGTATGTCACTGGCCGGATGGGTTAACGCCATCCGTCACAGCACCTTCAGCCAGCGCAGCCGCTTGATGATCATGGGGAAAAGGCGAGACGCCTGTTCGCACAACCAAACGATCTCTTCCCCAACATCGCTGTTCCGGGAATTTCAAATTTTCAATCACCCCTCCTGGACCGCCGGCATGAAGGAAAGCGCCATGCTCGTCAAACTGCGGAACCGCAAAGCCGCCGGCAAAAGCGTTTTCACCTGAGCAATGGCTAGAAACCCCTGGTTCACCCCACAAGCCCATCAGGTTCGGAGCCCATGCTGCCGTTGCCGGGCGGCGTGTACGCCCACACTCATTCAGTTTTAGGTGAAGCGCCCCAAAAGTAAAGTTTGAGGTTGGGATTCGAGGTGAAGGCGCCGACACCAGTTGAAGGGCGCTGTCTCGCTTTGAATTCTGCGGCGGCTCTCCATTTGGGTTGAAGCACCAAGGTTCGGGCCCACTGCTCTCAGTTTGTTCAAGAGCGGTTGCTCTGACTGGAGGTGCTCGCGAATCACTGCACCGTCGCCACCGCTTCCTGCAAACATTGCTTCCAGACGTCATCCGGGATGGCTTCGGTGTTGGCGTCAAGCTCTCGCGCGTGCTCTGCGCGTTTGTCCAGGTCATCGTAAGCGACATTAAAACCGCGACTTCTGAGGATACGGATCATTTCGCGGGCTTGATCTTCTGAAATGCCGGTGCCGAGGTGGGTTTCGTTGATGAGGACGATTTCGCTGTTCATGGCTGGTTGGAGCGGATTGGCTTGCCACTGGATACGTGCGTCAAGTGCTTGCCGCCGACGGCAGCCGAGCTGAATCGACCACCGATGACCGCCCTCTGAGGTCAATCAAACCACCGCCGCACGCGCTGCCAGACGGAGGGACGGGGCTGCGTTGGCGGGCTGGCATCGGCTCCCGAATGGACGTGGCAGAAGACTTCAGGCACCAGTTCGTAAGGCAATTTGTCTTCGTAGGCGCTGTCGGCCTCCTGGCAACCGGTGGTGGCAAGCGCGCTGCTGCGCCGGCACAATGCGACACGACTTAGTGGCGGCTCAGCGGCATGGACGGAGGCGGTGTAGCCCAGTTGCGCCGCTTGCTTCATGACATCGGCCCAGGCCGGCAGCGCCAGGCGCGACCCGTAGCCGCCGTCCACGATGCTTGCGGCCTGGTCAAAACCCACCCAGACAGCCGCCGTGACCCGGCCGCTGTAGCCGGCGAACCAGGCATCGCGGTAGTCGTTGGTGGTGCCGGTTTTACCGCCGCCTTCTCCGAGAAAACCGAACTCTTCCCGCAGAGCTTTCGCGCTGCCCTGGTCGATCACCTGCCCCAGCATCCGCCCCACCAGATGGGCGATGCCGGGGCTCAGGGTCTCCACTTCCAACGGCGCGGTGTGATAGAGAATGCGGCCGCGTTTGTCGATGATGCGGTCGATCAGGAAGGGCCTTTTGCGCTGGCCTTGATTGGGAAAAACCGTGTAGGCGGTGGCGACTTGGCAGGTGTTGCCCACAAGATTGCCGATGAACACCTGTGGCGTCGGCGCTTGTTTGCTGGGCAATCCGGAATCCTGCAGCACGCGCATGACCCGGTCCAGGCCGGCGTGATTGCCGACCCGGATGCTCATGGTGTTGCGGCTGTGGATCAGGCCCACAGACATGGGCAGATCGCCCAGGAAACGTTTGTCGGCGTTGCCGGGGTTCCAAGTGGGTGCGGCACCAAAGATCTCGTTTGGTTGCAACGGCTCGTCACTAACCAGGGTGCCTGGCAGCAAGCCGGACTCGATGCCTGCGGCGTAAACAAAGGGTTTCACCAGCGAGCCAATCTGACGGGCGCCATGGGTGGCGCGATTGAACTTGCTCTGCCGGTAGTCGCGCCCGCCCACCAGCGCCAGGATGCCGCCAGTCTGGTGATCGAGCACGGTCACCGAGCCTTGCAGGTAGGGCGTCTCCAGGATGTTGCTGACGAGGTCCCAGGAGGCATCGAAGGCCGCCTTGGTCCGATGCCTGTAGCCGGGCAGGTTTTCCACTTCACGCAAACGGGCATCAAGCGCCTGCTCCACCGAATCCACCAAGTCCTTGTCGAGCGTGGTCACCACCTGCAGGCCGCCCTCGCGCAATTCCTTTTCCTCCAAGATGAGGTCGAGATCCCGGCGCACGGCGTCGAGCGCGTAGCCCCCCTGGCTTTGAAAAGCGGGCGGCGCGCGCAGAATCACCTCCTCGTAACGAGCCGCCAGCTCCTGTTCGGGGGTGATCGCATTCAGCGTCAGCAGGCGCCTCAACACGTCATTGCGCTCGCGCACGGCGCCGTCGAAGTTCCGGAAAGGTGAAAAGCGCGAGGGACTGCGGATGATGCCGGCGATCAGTGCGGCCTCGCTCAGCGTGAGCTGGGAGGCATGTTTGCCAAAATAAACCTGGCTGGCGCGCTGAATGCCCCAGAGACCGGGGCCGAAAAAGATCCGGTTGACGTAGTGTTCGAGAATCTGGTCCTTGCCGACCGCCTTTTCGATGCGCCTGGCGAGCATCATTTCCAGGACCTTGCGGTGAAAGCTGCGGTCGTCGAGATCGGGGTAACTGTTGCGGGCCAGTTGCATCGTCAGCGTGCTGGCCCCCTGCACGATGCGACCCTCGCGCAGGTTGCGGATCATGGCGCGGGTGACCCCGATGTAATCGACCCCGGAGTGCCGGTAGAAACGCGTGTCCTCGCGCGCCAGCAGGGCTTTGATGAACAGGGGTGACACCTCGGCCAGCGACACCACAATGCGATCTTCGCCATGCAACCGGCCCAGCACCTGCCCCTTGCTGTCGAGCACCACCGTGCGCTCCGGCATCTCCCCCAGTTCACTGAGATCGTAGCCCTTGGCGAGCTGGTGGTAAACCCCGATGACGAGCACGACCGTCAGCGTGCCGAGCAAGCAGATGCCGGTCAGCAGGCGCAAAAACACGCCCCTCCACCAAGCCCAGCGCGTGGCGGGCCGGTGGGGCTGCATCATTCCAGCGCGCAAAGGCATCGCGGCGGCGCGGCGTGCCGTCCGGCGCCGCGGCCTCATGGCCTCACCTCCGCACTGGCGCAGGCGGCGAGTCTCGCTATGCTGAAGCGCTCTCCCGCATGCACCCGACGACTTTTGATTTGATCCGCGCCGCCCTTGCCGAGGACATTGGGCCCGGCGATGTCACTTCCACCTATTTTCTCAGCAACAGCGCGTGCAGCGAGGGCCGCATCGTCGCGCGCGAACCCGGCATTGTCTCCGGCATGGAGGTCGCGCAGGCGGTGTTTCATGAGGTGGATCCCGGCTTGGGTTTGTGGGTGCTTTTGCAGGATGGCGCCCCCTTCGCCGCAGGCGACACGCTGATCGAGATCAAGGGGCGCGTGCGCTCGATTTTGACCGCGGAACGCACGGCGCTGAATTTTCTCCAGCGACTGTGCGGAGTCGCCACCATGACGGCGCGTTACGTGGAGGCGGTGCGGCCGCACCCGGTGGAAGTATGGGACACGCGCAAGACCACGCCGGGTTGGCGGTTGCTGGAAAAGCAGGCGGTGCGGCACGGCGGTGGTGTCAATCATCGCATGGGTCTCTACGACGCCGTCATGGTCAAGGACAATCACCTGGCTGCCAACGGTGGATTGGAGGCGTTGCAGCAGGCGATCGACCGCGTGCGCGCCGATCATCCCGGCATGCGCGTGCAGTTGGAAGCCGCCACCCTGGAGCAACTGGCGGATTTTTTGTCGCTGCACGGGGTCGATTTGATTCTGCTCGACAACATGAGCGTGGCGCAGTTGAGCCAGGCTGTGGCACTGAATGCCGGACGTTTGTGGCTGGAAGCCAGTGGCGGCATCACCCTCGACACCATCCATGCGGTGGCCGCCACAGGCGTCAATTCGATCTCGGCGGGGGCGCTCACGCACTCGGTGCGCGCGCTGGACTTGGCGCTCGATTTGTTTTGATCCCTTCATGGCGCGCCACAGCGCATTCAACTGCCCGGCCGCGCCAGCACTCGCAAGAGCCCCTCAGCCGGAAACAGCGGTCCTGCGCCTCTGCGGGGCGACTCCGCCGCGCCTGCTGCGCCCACAACCTCAATGATCAGCCGCCCTCGCTTCAGTTCGAGATAATCCAGCACCTCGGCCAGCGCCTCCCATTGCGCCGGGCTGGCCGCCTGCTGATGGAAATCCCCGGCCAGATAAAGGCGCAGAGGCTCTTTCTTGCCGCCTTCGCTGCGCACGCGCAGCGCGCCATCGCCGATGCCCTGCCCGTTGCCAATGAGAACCGCCCTGCCCGGCTGAACCCCGGGGGTCAGGACACGATTCAATCGATCCAGTTCGGCAAAATCTCCGCTGTTGAGTCCGCTGCCTCGAATCACGAGCGCACGGCCTTGCCAATCGGCCGTCAACTGGTCAAGAGCGGCCCGGGCACCATGATCCAGGTGCCGCCAATGCGTCCTTGGTTGGTGAAACAGGTCGGCTGAGGGCGCGGCGCTTTTGCGCACCAGAATGGAGCGGCGCTGCATGCCTCTGGCCGTGGTGGCTGAGCGAAACTGGCTTGCATCAGCGCCGCAGAGGCGCTCGGTGCTGTGGAAAGCCTGAAAGCTGCCGCCGTGGGCGATGGAGGCGGTTGAAAGAAGGGGCAGCACACCGGCCGTGCGCAGCCGCAGCATGCCTGAACTGCCGCGAAATGGCGCCATCATGACCAAGAGGGTTGCCGCCAAAGCGCCTGCAGCCAGGAATTGGCTGTAACTCCAGGAGCGGCGTCGTTGATTCATGAAATCAAATATTTCAGAATGGTTGATAATTACGATAAGCTACGCGACTTTGCCAGAGGTTTTTTCGTTTGTTTTGCGATTGAGTTGCACTCACTGAGGAGGCTTTGTGATTCAGGTTTTGACCGCCGGCTTTGGAGACGGCCACAACACCGCCGCGCGGTCTGTGGCTGAAGCCCTGCGCGCCGAGGGCGCTGAACCCGTGCAGGTGACGGATTTGTTTGCGGAGACCCTGCCGCATCTGACGCAGGTGCTGCAAACCGCCTACCAAACCGCCATCATTCGGTTTCCCTGGCTCTGGCGCTTCGCTTATCAAAAACTGGCGAATTCTGATTTGGGAAAGCAGCCCAATCTGCTCAACCGGCATTTGCAGCGGGCGCTGGAGCAGCTCATCGAAGAGCGGCAGCCACGCTGCCTGGTCAGCACGTACCCGCTGTATGCCAGCCTGCTGGCCGGCGTGCGCGAGCGCCTTCCGGTGCCGCCTCTGGTGACCATCATCACCGACTCCGTCTCGGTGCATCCGTCCTGGATCATGGATCCCAGTGATCTCTGGTGCGTGCCGGATGTGGAGACGGCCGATGTCCTCAGGGGCAAAAGACTCGCGGCGGAACGGATCGTCGTCACGGGGTTCCCGGTCGATCCCGCATTTGCCCGGCCGCTCCCCTGCCCGTCCGCTGGTCCTCCGCGGATTTTGTATCTGCCCTCCACGCCGGTGCGTCATGTCGCCGCCACTTTGGAGGCTCTGCGCCCGCTGCTGAGCCAGGGAGCGCGGTTGACCATGCCGGTGGGCAAACACGCCAGCCGTTTGCATCAAACCGTGATCCGGTTTGGCGATTCCGTGCCGCCGGATCGTTTTGAGGTGATCGGCTGGACGGATCGCATGCCAGAGTTGCTGCGCACGCACGACCTCGTCATCTGCAAAGCTGGTGGCGCCATTTTGCATGAAGTGCTCGCTGCGCGCACGCCTGCCGTCATCGACTACGTGGTGCCTGGCCAGGAGGAGGGCAATGCCGAGATGCTGGTCAAAAACCAGTGCGCGCTGCTTTCCAAAACGCCCGCCGAAACCGCCGCTTGCGTCAACCAACTGCTGGCAGAGGACAAGCGCTGGCTGCGGGAAATGCGAGCGCGCATGGTGCCGCCGCTCAGCCTGCCGGAAGCCGCTGCGCGCGCCGCCGGTGCGGTGAAGGCAGCGGCAGCGGCAGCGGCAGCGGCAAGCGCCGGGCGCTGAGCCTCGCGTCCATCAAGCTTTGGCCACGAACACCATTCCCAACGGCGGCAAATCGAGCATCACGCTGTGAGGCTGGCGCTGCCAATCGCCCGGGTTCGATTGCAGAGCCTGCGGGTTGATCTGATGGCTGCCGGCATAGTCGGCATGGTCCGTGTTCAGCAACTCGCGATAGGCACCTGGCTCCGCCACTCCGAGGCGGTAACCCTTGCGCGGCACCGGCGTGGCATTGACCACCACATAAATCCGGTGCCCTTCCTGAGTGCTGCGCGCGAATACAAACAAGCTGCCCCCAGCATCATCCGCGTCCAGCCACATGAACCCGCCAGACTGGTGACAGGTCGCATGGAGCGCCGGATGCCGGACATAGAGCGTATTCAAATCCCGCACCAGTTTTTGCAATCCGGCATGCTCAGTGCCGAGAAACACGTGCCAATCCAGACTGCGTTCGTGGCTCCATTCCGTCCATTGCCCGAACTCGCCGCCCATAAAAAGCAGCTTCTTGCCCGGATGCGCCCACATCCAGCCATAGAACATCCGCAGGTTGGCGAACTTTTGCCAGCGATCACCCGGCATCTTGCTGAGCATCGAGCCCTTGCCGTGCACCACTTCGTCGTGGCTGAGGACGAGGATGAAATTCTCGTCGTAGGCGTAAAGCATGGAGAAGGTGGCCTCGCCGTGATGGTATTTCCGATGCACCGGATCGTGGCTGATGTACTGAAGCGAGTCGTTCATCCAGCCCATGTTCCATTTGAAGCCGAAACCGAGGCCGCCGACATCCACTGGCTTCGAAACGCCCGGCCAGGCCGTGCTTTCCTCCGCGATGATCGTGGTGCCCGGATTCTCCTCGTAGCACACGCGGTTCAGCTCCTTCACGAAAGCGATCGCCTCCAAGTTCTCGCGCCCGCCAAACGCGTTCGGCACCCACTCGCCGTCTTTGCGCGAGTAATCCAGATACAGCATGGAGGCCACCGCATCCACGCGCAGGCCGTCGATGTGGTACTCCTTGAGCCAGAACAGCGCGTTGGCGATGAGGAAGTTTTTCACTTCGGCGCGGCCGTAGTTGAAGATGAGCGTGCCCCAGTCCTGATGCTCGCCCTGCCGCGGATCGGAGTGCTCGTAGAGCGCGGTGCCGTCAAAACGCGCCAGACCGTGCGCGTCCTTCGGGAAGTGGCCCGGCACCCAATCGAGGATGACGCCAATACCCTCCTGGTGGCAGCGATCGACAAACGCGCGGAAGTCGTCCGGATTGCCGTAGCGGCTGGTGGGAGCGTAGTAACCCGTCACTTGATAACCCCACGAACCGTCAAAAGGGTGCTCGGAGATGCCCATCAGCTCGATGTGAGTGAAGCCAAGCCCCTTCACATAGGGGATCAGCTCATCCGTCATCTCGCGCCAGGTCTGCCAGCGGTTGCCGTCGTTTGCCACTCGCTTCCACGACCCCGGATGCACCTCGTAGATGCTCATTGCACTGTGGTAGAGATCCCTGTAAGCCCGCTGTTGCATCCACTCGCCATCCGCCCAGCGGTATTGCTCCAAATCAAAGGCCAGGCTGGCTGTCAGGGTGCCGTGCTGCGAAAAGAACGCAAAGGGATCACTCTTGGTCAAAAGGTGGCCTTCCGAGCTGAGCAGCTCAAATTTGTAGTGCGCGCCTGCCGCCGCTCCAGGAATGAAAATCTCCCAAATGCCGGACTCGATGCGCAAACGCATGGGATGCACGCGGCCATCCCAGTTGTTGAAATCCCCGACCACGCTGACCCGCCGCGCATTCGGCGCCCAGACCGCGAAACAGACTCCAGCGGCGCCGTCGATGGTGGCAAGGTGCGCGCCGAGGCAGTCATACAGGCGGCGGTGCGTGCCTTCGCGAAAGAAGTACATGTCCTGCTCCCCCAGCAACGGGCCGAACGAATAAGGGTCGCGCATCCGCCAGCGCGAGCCCTCGAAGTTCTCGTATTCCCATTCGTAACGGCCCTCCATTTGCCCGTGCTGGAGTTCGACTTCGAACAAGCCGTGGTGATGCGCCTTCTCCGCTTCGATGCCATGCTCTGCTCCCTCCAACCTGAACCAGGCCCTCAAGGCGGTCGGTTGAAACGTGCGTGCCACAGCCCGCCCCCCTTCCAGCCAATGCCTGCCCAGGAAGCCGAAAGCATTGCCGTGTCGGGCTTCCAGCAGGGCGACAACTTCGGGTTGGGAGGACAGCGGGCGATTCATCGCCCTTTGATAGCCTTCTCAAGCAAAGGCTCAAGCCGTTCTTTGCACAGAAACGTCCAGTCATGCTCCCGCCAGACGCGCCGCCGCGCTGCGGGCGCAGCTTGGACCTTCAGCCAATTCATCATTCCCCGCGCCAGCATGACCGGATCGGCGGGATCGAAGAACTCAGCGCCCTTTCCTGCCACTGCGCGGTGGATCTCCGTGTCCGCGCACCAGACAGGCAGCCGATGCAGCACGGCTTCGAGCAAAGGCAGGCCGAAGCCCTCGCTTAGACTCGGAAAAAACAAGGCGTCGCAAAGCCGGTAAAGGGAGCGCACATCATCATCGGAAAGTGTGCCGTCGCTGCCTGCAAAGACCATTTGCTCCTTCACTCCGCTGCGAAGCGCGCGCGCCTGCAATTCCTCGAAGTAGCGACGGCCATCCTCCTGATGCGGATCCGGCGCGCCGGTCACAACCAATCGCGCGTCAACTCCGCCATCACGCAAAGCCGCCAGCAAATCGCTGCCGAGCTCGATGTTTTTGCGGCGCACGAGGCGCGCTGGCAGCAACAACAGCAGGCCGGCCTGCCACAACCGGCGGGCCGCTGCCAGGCCGGCGACGCGATCACTCAAGCCGAGAACCGCACTGGGGTCCACCCCGTTTGGAATGACAGTGACTTGTTCGACCGGCACCCCTGCCGCTGCCGACCATTCGCGCGCGCGCACCCCGGACACCGCGACCGGCAAGGCCTTTGGCGCCGGCATTGACCAGTTCAAATGCGCGTAGGCGGGGTTGGCTGCCGCCACGTCATGAATCCAGTTGATCCAAACTGCGTTTGACTGCGCCGCCTCAGCGACCAACTCCCGCGTCCAATCCGGATCGAACGGCATGCAGAAGACGTTGTGAACGATCACCCCATCCCATGGCGATCCCTCCCATTCGGCGCGCGTGAAGACTTCGACCTCGTGACCGAGCGCGCGCAAGGCCCGCGCCTGATCGCCAATCACCCGCTCCACCCCGCCCACCACTGGCGGCTTGGTGTAATGGAGCAGAGCGATGCGCATGGCTCACACCACGATGTTTACCAACTTTCCCGGGACGACGATGACCTTCTTTACCGGCTTGCCCTCCATGAACTCCTGCACGCGGGCGCTGGCAAGGGCGATTTTTTCGACCTCGTCCTTCGTGGCGGCGACGGGCACGCGGGCTTTGTCGCGCAGCTTGCCGTTGACCTGGAAAACGACCTCCACCTCGTCCTCGACGAGGGCGGCGGGATCGTAGGCGGGCCAGGCTTCGTCACTGAGGAAGCTTGGCGCGGCCAGAGAGGGGAACTTGGTGCGGATCTGCGCGTTCAGCTCCTCGGCCAGATGCGGTGCAAAGGGGCTCAGCACCTTCAGGAAGGTGACAATCGCGGCGGCGGGCTTCACTTCGGCGCCAGTGAAGGCGTTCGTGCAGACCATCATCTGGCTGATCGCGGTGTTGAAGCTGAGTTTCTCGATGTCTTCGCCGCACTTTTTGATGGTTTCATGCAGCGCCTTGGTGAGCTGCTTGTTCGCTGACATATCCTGCAGCGCTTTGGAAAGGCTCCAGACGCCTTCGTCATCGACTTCCATGACGAGACGCCAGACGCGAGCGAGAAAGCGATACACGCCCTCGACGCCCTTCATGCTCCAGGGCTTCACCTGCTCCAGCGGCCCCATGAACATCTCATACAGCCGCAGCGAATCCGCGCCGTACTCGCGCACGACGTCATCCGGATTCACCACGTTGCCGCGGGATTTCGACATCTTTTGACCGTCTTCGCCGAGGATCAGGCCTTGATTGACGAGACGCTGGAACGGCTCCGGCGTGCTGACGTAACCGAGATCAAACAGCACCTTGTGCCAGAAACGCGCGTAAAGCAGGTGCAGCACGGCGTGCTCGGTGCCGCCGACGTAAAGGTCGACACCGCCGGGTTTGCCGCCGCCCATCCAGTACCTCTCCGCTGCCTCGCCAACGAAGCGCTCGCTGTTCTTCGCATCGCAATAACGCAGGTAATACCAGCACGAGCCGGCCCACTGCGGCATCGTGTTGAGTTCGCGCTTTGCGGTGGCGGAGTATTGCACCCAGTCGGTGGCTTTGGAGGACTTCAAACCCACCGGCACGCCCGAGCCGCCGCTCTCCAAAGCC
>CAZKMS010000025.1:0-33219 GCA_964553805.1 uncultured Verrucomicrobiaceae bacterium | reverse complement strand
GCGGCGGCTCGGGCGTGCCGGTGGGTTTGAAGTCCTCCAAATCGGGCGGCAGCAACGGCAATTCGCTTTCGGAAAGGCTGCGATGCTGGCCGTCCTCCCACACGATCGGGAATGGCTCGCCCCAGTAGCGCTGACGGCTGAAGAGCCAGTCGCGCAGCTTGTAATTGACCGCGCCCTTGCCGAGGCCATTTTGCTCGAGCCAAGCGGTGATCTTCTGCTTTGCTTCGGGTGTGGCCAGGCCATTGAGAAAACCGGAGTTCACGGCATACCCTTCGCCACTGAAACAGTCAGCGGGTTCCATTTCGCAAACAGCACTTCCCTCCCCGCCCAAACGCGGCGCCGCAGCCACGACTTCACGAATGGGCAGATGGAACTTGGTGGCGAACTCCCAATCACGCTCGTCATGCGCAGGCACGGCCATGATGGCGCCGGTGCCGTAGCCCATGAGGACGTAGTCGGCGATCCAGATGGGGATCTGCTCATTGTTCACCGGATTGATGGCGAAAGCGCCGGTGAAAACGCCGGACTTCTCCTTGGCCAGCTCCGTGCGCTCAAGATCAGATTTGGAAGCGACACTTTTCTGGTACGTTTCGGTGGCCGCGCGCTGCGCCTCCGTGATGATCTGCGGCACCAATGGATGCTCCGGCGCCAACACCATGTAAGTCGCGCCAAACAAGGTGTCAGGTCGCGTCGTGAAGACGGTGACCTTTTGACCGCCGACGTTGAAACCGACATGAGCGCCCTCGCTGCGGCCGATCCAATTCCGCTGGAGCAGCTTGATGCTCTCCGGCCAGTCAAGGCCATCCAGCTCGTCGATCAACCGCTGCGCGCAGGCCGTGATGCGCAGCATCCACTGGCGCATCGGGCGGCGCTCGACGGGGAAGCCGCCCACCTCGCTCTTGCCGTCCGCCACTTCCTCGTTTGCCAGCACCGTGCCCAGCTCCGGGCACCAGTTCACCGGCGCTTCGCTGACGTAGGCGAGGCGTTTGGCGTCGATTTCCTCACGCGAGAGGCCCCTGGCCTCCAGCTCGCTGATAGGATGCGCCTTGCCATCGTCGCCGACGTAGCTGTTGTAGAGCTTGAGGAAGATCCACTGCGTCCATTTGAAGTAGCCGGGATTGGTGGTGTTCAGCTCGCGGTCCCAGTCGTAGGCGAAGCCGAGCGATTTGAGCTGCTTGGTGAAGTTGGCGACGTTTGCCTCCGTGGTCACGCGGGGATGCGTGCCGGTTTTGATGGCATACTGCTCGGCAGGCAAACCGAAGGCGTCCCAGCCCATCGGATGGAGCACATTGAAGCCGGACATCTTCTTGAAGCGCCCGATGATGTCCGTGGCGGTGTAGCCCTCCGGATGACCGACGTGCAGGCCGTTGCCGCTGGGATAGGGGAACATGTCGAGCACGAAGAACTTCGGCTTCGAGGCGTCGAAATCGGCGTCACCAGGGTTGGGCGTGCGGAAGGCTTTTTTCGCCTCCCACTCGCCCTGCCACTTCGGTTCAAACTCGGAGAAAGGAAAGGCTTTGCGCTGCTCACTGCTCATAAAATGAAGGGCGGCACCAAAGCCCGGCCAGGCGCTGGCGCAAGCCGGAATCAGCCTGCCGGGGCAGGAGGAGACCTGTCAGCCCGTAAAGCGCGCGGCTTTAGAATTTCTTGTTCGCCGCCTTGAGGTGCCCGGCATAGTCGGCCATGCGCATCTCGACGCGCTCGGCCATGGTCCGGACCTCGATGGCGTCACGGCCGGTGGCGACCAGCGCCTTGAGCAGGTTGACCATGGATTTGACGTCTTCCATCATGACATACTCGACAGCGATTTTTTTGGCGTCGTCCTGGTTGTGGTAATTGCCCAGGGGAACGGATACGCCCACGCTGCGGCGGCCGCATGCCTGCATGGCGGTGGCCTCGCAGGCACCGGCGTCGAGCAGGCAACGTTGAACGCGAATGCCCTGCTCCGCGGCGGTCAGCATGAGGGCATCCACCGCGTCGCCGTCAAAAACGGACAAGCGGTCGCCCACACGAACGATGGGGCCGCCACTCATGATGGAGCCGTTGACTGGCCGGCTGGTCTCCACCGAGACATAGACCGCGTTCTCCGGGAACGGCCATTTTTGTCCCACATGCCAGGCTCCCAAAAAGCCGACTTCCTCGGCGCGGGTGAAGACGGCATGAAAAGTGGTCTCGAGATCGAGGCTGGCGAGATCCCAGAGGACAGACAGAATCACCGCGCAGCCGATCAAATCGTCGCAGGCCGCGGCTTCAATCTTTTCGCCCGTGATCTTCACGGGAAAGTTCCAGGTGGCCATGTCGCCCTTGACTTTGCGCAGCCCTTTTTTCACCCCGCTTTCCACGGTCTCCTTGGAAACGCCGCCAAGAAACTCCCATTCGCCCTCGTCCTGGACCCCGGCGTTGCGAACGAAAGCAGGATGATCCATGTGCGCCCCCAGCACCCAGGCTTCGCGGCTTTTGCGCTTGCCGTTTTTGTATGTGACCAGCAGGTTGCCAAACTTGTCTTTTTTGGTTTTGACGTGAGGACAGCCGTCCAAAATCGATACGATCTCCGCCAGCACATGATACTCATGAAAAGGAGCGGTGGGCTGCTTCAGAATGCGCTTGAGGATCGTTGTCAGGGTTGGCACTGGCATGGGTTATCGTAGCGCGATTTAACGATGTGCCAAACGCCAATTGTCATCCTGGATGCGCGGGAAGTGGCGCGGGGATGAACGGGCTGCAAAATTCCGTGATGTGGCTGCGGGCTCAACGGTTAAGGAGGATGCCAGCCCGGTCTCCATTCGACCTTGACCGAAGGCGCCCGAGCAGTTAGTCTGAGGCGTAGCCGGTCGGCAGTGGTACAACCATTGAGCACTGCGGCCCTAGTTCGTGACGCCCTTCAGCATGAGGCAGCCTTGTGAGTTCGAGCCTGATTCGTCCGTCTTTTCGACGGAAGCTGTTTGCGCGTCCGCTGCTTTGCATGAGATCGACCCCGCGGCTTCGCGCCGTTTGCCGGGACGATATCCCTTAGCGGTGCCGCATGCGGCCGGCTGCCACACCGAATGGGAGCGTGACCAGGCAGGTACACGTTCGCGGCGCGGGCGGCTGGCATTGCCGGCGAGACCCGATGGCGCTCCCGGCCCGCGTTTGAATCCTTCCCATGGCCGGTGTGCAAACGTCAAACCGACCCCACATACGATCGACCACCATGTCCGATACCCCTGCTCCGCATGGAGCCAACGACAGACGACGCCGGAATCGCCGCCGCCAAGGCGGCCAGCCCAACCGTAACCGCAGCGGCTCCTTCCGCCCCGCCAAAGCCCCCAAACAAACCACCCTTCAGAAAATCCTCGGATTCCTGACCTTCGGGCTGCTGGGTGGAGCCAAAAAGAAACCGGGCCCGGCCGCGCGCCGGGAGGCTCCCGCAACCATCACCACCGTCTCCAAGCGCTCCGAAGGAGGTGACCGTGGCAACCGCCGCCAGGCTCCCCCGGCGGATCCAGGCAGCGTGACGACCGAGCGGCTCTACGTCGGCAACCTCTCGTACGATGCCTCTGAGAGCGACCTGTTCGAACTCTTCAATGGTGTTGGAGATGTGCGCAACGCCGAAGTCGTCGTGAACAACCGCACCCAGCGTTCCAAGGGCTTCGCCTTTGTCACCATGGGCAGCGTGGATGAAGCGCGGCGCGCGGTGTCAGAGTTGCACGGCAAGGACTTCATGGGCCGCCCGCTGCAAATCAATGGCGCCAAGCCAGCTTCCAATCGTTCGGACGAAACATCGAGCGACAATCAAGACGCCGACGACCACGCCAGCGAGCCCGCTGCTGTCTAAGCTCCCTATTTGTCCACAAACGAAAAACCCGGGCCGCGCTGAGTGGTCCGGGTTTTTTTGTGGGTGCTCCCGGCCGGATTCGAACCGACAACCAAGGCATTATGAGTGCCCTGCTCTAACCATTGAGCTACAGGAGCCAGAAAGTGGAGAGCTATCATTGGCCTGCCGCCATTGCAAGACTGTCCTTTGCCTTCCAAATCATTGGGAAAGTCTGACAATCCACAGACGATGTGATTCATGTCTCATGGAATTTTTACAGGAACTGACGGGGCGGCATGAAGGACGCGGCTATCTTTGAGCACACCTTCACTGGAATGAAAGACATCGCCTTCATCTTCTCCATCGGCCTGGTTTTGATCCTCGGCATCACCTCGCTCGACCGGGCTCTCGAAAAAATCGCGGAGTCGGCCGCTTACAATGGAGGTCAAAATCTGCCGGGCTTTCTCCACAGTCCGACAGCCGCTCTCGTCCATGCCCGAACGGAAAACCTCCCGGCCGTGCTCGTATTTGGCCGGAGGGGCGAGGGAGCGAGCGAACGATTCAAGGAGGAAGTGCTGCGCAGTTCCAACGTGAATGCCGTCAAAAACAACTTTGTGTGGGCTTACGTTGACGCCGGCCAGGACATGAACAGCGAGACCTTGAAGCGCTACCAGATCAAAAGAACTCCTGTCATTTGTGTGGTGGACGGTCAGGGCCAGGAACTGCGGCGCATCGAAGGCGGCAGGCCGGCGCACGAGTTGGTCGCGGAATTGGCACGCGTGCCAAAGTTGCCCGCTGATGACCTGGTCATTCCGCCTTCAAAATGACCGACTTCAAAACGAAGAGGCTTTCACCCGTGGGGATTTGCATGGCGCGCAAAGTCAGCCGGTAAGTTCCCGCTTCCTTGATCTCGACGGTCCCCACCTCGAATTCTTTGAACTGCTCCCTGCCTTCGGTTTTGACGGATTGCGTGGCCAGCTTGGCACCCGCGATCAAGATCTCGTAGCTGCCCGGCTCGCTCGCATCAGAGGCCTGTTCGATTCGCACCTTCACACGTCCCGGAGCCGGGATCGTCACCAGCCAGCCGGCCCAGTCCGTGGGAGATTCCCAATTCTGCAGCACGCCTTTCGCAAACGTCAGCGAAGTGGCTCCATTGTAGTCAGCCATATCCGCAGGCAGCACCACTTTGTCACCCTCCATCGCGACGATTTGCGCGACACGATCCTGCAGTTTGCCCAAAATCGCCTCAATCAGCGGCCGGCGCTTTTCCTCCTTTTGCGCGAGTTCCTCCAGGTAGGCAATCGTCAGTTTCGATTCGACCCGCGCAAGCACTTTGAACGCTTGGTCCTTTTCCCGGTGGTCGCGCGCGGCTTCGTAAAGACTTCGCGCGAACTCAAACACCTTCTCCTGCGAAAAAGCGCCGGGTTGTGCGACCAATTGCTCCGAAGCCATCAGCATCAGGATGCGAGCCGCGGCATCGGATTCCGGCTCGAACTTTTCGGCGAACATCTGCAAGGGCTGGCTGTCCGGCCAGCGCGCCAGTGACGAGATCGCGGCTTTGCGCACCCCCACCGACTTGTTTTCCAGCGCGCGTTGCAGTTGGGTCAGGGCTCCTCGCCCGCCGCTTTGACCGAGCACGCGCACCAGCATGGCGCGGTAGCCCTCCGGCCCGAGTCCGCCCTGGTAGGCATTGACGATCGGAGCGGCGGCAGCATCGCTGTCTTTGGCGCGCTGCACAATCGAAACCAACGCAGCCTCGGCATGCTTTACCAAGGGCTCCGGCAGGTTTTCTGCGCGATCAAGCAAATCCGGAATCGCCGCGCTGGTGGCAAGCGACGACACCACATCCCATGCCGCCTTTTGCACCTCCGCATCGTCATCGTCCAGCCGCCGCCAGGCGAGGTCCAAGCCGCCATTGATCTCCCGCATGGCAACGACTTTGAGCAGGTTGATGTTGGCCGGTCTGGTTTTGGCGTCCTGTGCGGCGCGCAAAATGGCGCCATCCACCTCCGCGCCACCGCGCAACCTCCCCAACGCGAGACTGGCAGCCGGGCTGGTTTCAGGATCGTTGGCGTAGGCCAGCAAAAGCCGTACATCGTCAGCAGACGCGTCCGGCACCTCCTGCTGCGCCAATTCAGCAAAGCGCTGCGCCTTGATGGCTAGATTGCGCTTGCGCAGCCAGAACCACGCGCCGGCGATGATGGTCAGCAGCGCCAGCACCGGGATGGTATAGCGGCTGAGCCGGCTGACGGTGTGAGCGGACCCGGCAGCGGGCCGCGGGCGCACCACGGCGGATGGGTGCCCACCGCCTTGAGCGGTAACTTTTCCCTGCTCCCCCAGGAGGCCTTTGGGCATCAAATCCCGTTTCAGCCTGTGGTCGTCGCTGACCATCTCAGCCACCGGAATCGGAGCCGCCCTCGGCACGCGCTTTTCCCGGTAGGCCTTGAGCGCAAGCGCGGTGGAGCTCGGGCGGTCGTCGGCCACACGGCTTTGCAGCCACTCCACCCAATCCGGGATGTAAGCTGGCAAATCAGGCCGCAATTGCTTCAATGGAGGCAGCCGGTGATACAAATGCGCCGCCATGACTTGGGCCGCCGACTCTCCCTGGAAGGGATACTGGCCGGTGAGGGCGTAATAAAAAATGCAGCCGAGCGAGTAGAGGTCGGTGCGCGAATCCACCGCCCCCCGCTCAAACTGCTCGGGGGCCATGAAAAAGATCGATCCCAGAATGCTGCCGTCCGAGTCGGTCTCCTGAAGCACCGGTTGCACGGCTGCCATGGCCAGGCCGAAGTCGAGAATCTTCACTTGGAAACTGCCGCTTGGCAGCCAAGTGATCATCAGATTCTGCGGCTTCAAATCCAGGTGGATCAAGCCTGCCGCATGCGCGGCGATCATGCCTTCGAGCGACTGGTTCACCAGGGTGTCGAAATCCCGCTGGGTGAGCGCGCCACGGGTGACGATGTCTTCCAACGTCTCGCCTTTGACGAGTTCCATCACGATGAAGGCGCCCTCCTCTTCCACGCCCACATCATAGACCGTGACCACGTTCGGATGCTGGAGAGTGGACAGCGTGCGCGCTTCCTTGACCAGTTCGGCCAGACTTCCCTTGGTATCACTGTCCTCGCGATTTTTGCGCACCTTCTTAACCGCAACTTCGCGGCCCAGGTGGCTGTCCCAGCCGCGAAAGACCTCACCAAGTCCGCCCTCAGCGATGGGCCCAATAATCTGATAACGCGCGTTCATTCAGGGAGGGTCAATGAGTTCCGACATTCGAGCCAATGCAAGGCGCGGTGTCAAGAAGTCGCCGCAAAAAAGAGGGGCGAACTGTTTTTGTTCGCCCCTCTGACAATGATGCTAATGTTGTGCCAAAATTACTTGTCAGTCGCTGGCGCACTGCTTTCGCGTGCTTTTTTGGCTGCGTCGTAAACTTTTTGTGCCTGGGTCTTTTGATCGGCGCTCATCTGCTTCTCCAAAGCCTCGATGGCCTTCACCGCAAGATCGGCGTTGTTGGAGGCATCGGCAGCCTGTTTCGCGAATTGCCAGGCCTTGACCAAATCAGGCTCGTTCTTGTTGCTGGCCGTGCCGCGCTCATACATGCTGGCAAGGCGAAGCATCGCGAGGGGCTCGCCCTGGTCAGCGGCAAGCGAATACTGGTTGCTAGCGAGTGAAGGATTGGCAGGCACACCCGCGCCGAGTTCATACATGGCGCCCAGCGAGATCTGGCTGGCTGCCAGGTTCGCATTGGAACCCATTTCGAACCAGGATTTGGCAGCCACCAAGTCCTGCTGCACGCCCTGGCCGTTTTGATAAGCCAGTCCGACCTTCTGCATCGCCGGCGCCACACCGGATTCAGCGGCTTTCTTGAACAGCGCGAAGGACTTCTCCGCATCTTTGTCGACGACATTGCCCTGCTCGTAATAGACACCCACGTTGTAGAGGGCGCGAGGATCACCGTTCTGAGCGGAAAGGCGGTAGAGGTCGAGCGCGTTCTTCGGATTCGGCTGCACCAGCGGCTCTTTGCTTTCAGGGTCAATCCAACCCTGCTCGGAAGCGACGCCCAAACGGAACAAGGCTTCGGCATCGCGGCCAGACGAAGCCTTGCTGTAAAATTCGAGCGCCTTCTTGAGGTCCTTCTTCTGGCCGCCAAGACCCTCCTCATAAATCTGCGCCAGTAGGCGGTTCGCCGCCGGGTTGCCCTTTTCCGCCGCTTTGGTGAACATATCGACCGCTTTTTCCGGGTTCTTTTCCACCAGCGCGGAGCCGCCATCCGTGGGCTGATCGCCATTGAAGAGACGGGCAGCGTATGCGCTCATGGCGGCGGCACTGCCTTGTTCTTCAGCAGCTTTTTTGAGGAATTCCAATGCCTGCTTGTCGTCCTTGAGGATGCTGCCGTTAACGCCAGCCGTGTAGAGCTGATAGAGCATGAAGGTGGCTTCGCCGTCACCGGATTCGCTGCCTTTGGCGAGCAGATCACGCGCCTTGTCTGGGCTGCGCTCGAGCTTGCCAACGCCGTTGAGATGCAGGTTGGCGAGCAGGCGGCGGGCGGCGCGATCCCCCCCGGCCTCGGCTTTTTCAATCAGATTCACTGCTTCGGCCACTTTGGCGGCATCCTGCGAGTAAGCCTGGAGCATGATTTGACCCAGCTCAGACATCGCCGCCACCTGGCCTTTGTCGGCGGCGGCTTTGTAAAATGCCGTGGTTTGATCCAACGAGGCGCCTTGCAGCACGCCCACAACGGTCCAGCGACCCAGGGTATAGTTGGCATCGGCATCGCCCGCTTCGGCCAGCTTGTTGACATTGCCAACCGCCTCCGTCATCACGGCGTTGAGATCCTTGGAGCTGTCCTGCTGGTCTTTGGCGAGCTGCTCCAGAATGGTCTTCATTTCCGTGCTGGTCTTCAGTTCGTCGGTGTCAATGCCGGCGACGACGACCAGGGCGGCTAGTTGGGCTTTAAGTGCGGTGGTTAGTAGCATATGGGATGAGTTGGAACGTTTGGGACCAGATTCGGCCGGAAAAGTTCATTTTTGAAACAGAATGTCCTTCGTTGCAAGGCTTTTACTGCGCCGGAGCAAGGAAAAGACGCGCTATGTCGCGCCGCTGCCCGCCGCATGCGGCATGCCAGGATTGAGACGCGCGCCGCCGCCGACCGTGTGCTGGGACAAGCGCGCGCGCCAGACATATCGCTGAAACAGAACTTTGACTGAGGCGGTGAGCGGCACTGCCAAAATCGCCCCCAACAGCCCGCCTAAAAGCAAGCTCCAAACCAGGACAGACACAATGACCGTCATGGGGTGCAATCCAACGGACTCCCCAACGATTTTCGGCGTGATCAAGAACCCGTCGATCTGCTGCACCACCACGAAGATGATGGTTACGATCAAGGGCAGCATCCACCAGGGATCACCCGGCACCAAGGCGCTGCCACCCTGCACTGCCGCGATTGCCACCGCCGGAATCCAGCACAAGACGATGCCCAGATAAGGAATGATGCCGAGCATGCACAGCGTCAGCCCGATCAAGATCCCGAAGTCCAATCCGACGATCATCAAGCCAATGCCCGTGGCGATGCCATTAATCATGCTCACAAAAAGCTGCCCGCGGAAAAACGCGACCAAGTAGCCATTGATCTCATTGAGGCAATCCACCAATTCGTCTTTGAAAGAGGATGTCCGCAGCGGCAGGTAATCCGACCACGTTCGCTTGATGTTGGCGCTCTCCATCAGGAAGTAATAGAGATAAAGCGGCACAATCACGAGCGAGATGAAGAAGCCAAAAACTCCCAGGAAACCGCCCAAACTCGAACGGACCAATCTCCAGGCATGCGTCGTGACCGCCGGCACCGCCTGCCTGACCCAATCGCCACTGAGCAGTTCTCGCAGGCTGAGTTCCTCATCCTGGGCCATTTTTGTTTCCTCGCCCGTGACGCTTGTCGTCACCACCACCTGCCCATCGTCTTCGATGGTTGTTTCAGACACCTCCTGTGGCGGTGGCGGCAGGGGCTCCACCACGGGCGGGACCGTCTTGTTCTCCGTCTCAGGCTCCACCTTCAATGGCAGCGGAATCTCGATGCCATACTTGCTGCTCATGTCCTCGGCAAAACGCAGCACCGACTTCCTTGCCTTGACGGTGTAAATGGCGATTTTTTCGTCAAACCCCCTGGCCTGCACACTGACCTTGTGCACCAGCCACCAGCCCATGCCCCCAAGGAAAAGACTGGAGGCGGCAAACACCGCCAGCACCGCTCGCTGCCGGCTGAGCCCCTTCTTCTCCAGCCAGACCACGGCTGGTTCCAGCAGGTAAGCCAGCACCCCGGCGATGGCGAAAGGCACCAGGAAAGGCTGCAGGAACCCCAGCACCTGCGACACGGTGTAAATCGACCCGACCGTGATCGCCACGATGAGTGCGAGCGACAAGGCCGTGACGGCGGTCCACAGCGCCTTCTTTTGAAACGGAGTGGGAGGAGAGGGTGTCACGCGCACAGTTTAAAAATTCATCGGCGCTGAGGCTAACCTCGCCAGCGTGAAATGAAACTGCAAAAACGCGCCATTTTTGCAAGGGCATGCCGCGCCGCCCGCGGAGTGGTTGCCCGACCCCGATCACCAAAGAGACTCCCGCAATGTCGCGGAGGTCTTCCCAATCTCAGGCAATCACGCCTGAACCGCCACGGCATCAATGTTGATGCGGCGACCGGCTTGGTCGAAGCGCACCTTGCCGGCAGTGAGAGCAAACAAGGTGTGATCCCTGCCGATGCCCACGTTGGCGCCGGGCACCCAGCGGGTGCCACGCTGACGAATCAAAATGTTGCCGGCGATTACCGCCTCGCCGCCATACTTCTTCACGCCGAGACGTTTGCTGTTGCTGTCACGTCCGTTCTTGACGCTGCCTTGACCTTTCTTGTGAGCCATAAAACGATTCTCCTATTTGCGATTGAGCGTGAGATCTGATCAAACGTTGATCGAGACGACTTCCACCTGCGTGAGCGACTGGCGGTGACCGACGGTGCGGTGATACCCTTTGCGCTTGCGAAACTTGAACGCCACCACCTTTGGACCGCGATATTGTTTGACCACCTTGGCCACCACCGTGGCTCCGTTCACGGTGGGAGCGCCCACCTGCACATCGGAACCTTCTCCGCAGGCCAGCACCTGGTCAAAGACAGCGTCTTCGCCCTCGGCCAAGTCGATTTTTTCGACATCCAGCTTGTCTCCAACTGAGACTTTATACTGTTTGCCGCCGGTTTTGATGATTGCGTATGCCATGACGTTGAAAAGGTGTGTGTGCCCAAAACGGGCAGCGATAATCCCATGCAGACGCCGCGTGAGCAAGTGGAAATTTTGTATTTATTTATGAATATTGTTCCCATCACGCCCCCCTGGCAATTCGCGTTGTCAGAGCTCCTGCCCAGGTGAAAACTGGCTTGTGAATACTGCCGACCGACCCCTGCACCACTATGCCTGGCTGTCGGTGGCTGCTGCCGGGTCCACGCTGGCGCTCAAGTTGCTGGCCTGGAAGCTCACCGGCTCCATTGCTTTGTTCTCGGACGCCCTCGAATCGCTGGTCAATCTCGCCGCCGCCCTGGCGGCGCTCGGCGCTGTGCTGTTTGCGGCGCGGCCGCCGGACGAGGATCACCGTTTCGGCCACGACAAAATCGAGTACTTTGCCAGCGGCTTTGAGGGGGCGCTGATTCTGACAGCGGCCGTCGCGATCATCTGGACGGCGCTGGGCCGTCTGAGCACCCCGGTTCCCCTGCACGGTCTCAACCTGGGTTTGGTCCTCTCAGGTAGCGCCTCGATCATCAACCTCATCGTCGGACGCCTGCTCGTTCGCAAAGGACGCGCGGCCGCCTCTCCGGCCCTGGAGGCGGATGGGCATCATCTCCTGACGGACGTGTGGAGTTCGGCGGCCGTGCTGCTCGGAGTCGGCCTGGTCTGGCTCACGGGCTGGCAAATCCTGGACCCGCTCGTGGCCCTGGCGGCTGCCGGATTCATCCTCGGCATGGGCGTCCGGTTGCTCCGCGGCGCTGTCCGGGGGCTGTTGGACGCTTCCTTGCCGGAGGCCAGTTTGCAGGTGATCCGCGACGTGCTGCAACGCCACGAAAGCCAGCAGGTGCGTTTCCACGCTTTGCGCACCCGCGCTTCGGGCGCCCGCCAGTTTGTCTCCGTCCATGTCCTGGTGCCGGATGAATGGACCGTGCGCCGCGGTCACGACTTGCTTGAGCGCATTGAGGCCGATCTGCGCGCGGTTTTGCCTGCTGGCCACATTTTCACCCATCTGGAGCCGCTCAATGACCCCGCGTCCTGGGCGGATCAATCATTGGACCGTTGAGCGGACTTTGCTTGAAGCGCGGGATGCGCTCGTATTGTTGGAGTCATGCCAAACTCACGCGGTCTTTTTGCGCTGTTGTTCACCCTGCTCGTCTATGCCGGCGAGGGACAGTCTTCCTCTCAGCGCAACGTGGTCTTCATCTTGCTCGACAACATCGGCCAGGAATGGTTCGGCTGCTATGGTGGTGAAGCGGGTTGTACGCCTGAGATCGACCGGCTCGCCCAAACCGGCGTTCGGTTCGAGCACTGTTACACCGCTCCCGTTTGCGGCCCCAGTCGCATCGTCGCCCTGACCGGACGCTACCCGCACACCACCGGGTTCACGCTTCACCACGACGCCGCCCTCTACAGCGGCGGCGGGCTCGATCCCAAACGGGAAATCCTTTTCCCCCGCCTTTTTCAGAAAGCCGGGCATGCCACGGCTCTTGCCGGCAAATGGCAGGTGAACAATCTCTACGACGAACCTGGCGTGCTCGATCGGCATGGTTTCGATAAGCACCTCGTCTGGCCGGGAAGCCTGGATCAAGATCAAATGAGCGGGAGCGACTGGAAAGGCTTCCGGCAAGCTGTGCAGCGCGAGTCCGCCGATGACACGCTCAACTTCATTCAAAAAATCGAAAGCCGCTACTGGGATCCGGTGTTCCTTCGTCAAGGCAAACGCGAACGTGTGGCAGGCGCGTTTGGGCCGGATGCGGCGCAAGCCTTCGCCTTGGACTTTCTGCGTCGTCACCAGGAAAAACCCTTCCTTCTTTATTACCCCATGGTGCTCGCCCACGGCAACGCTTACCCTCATCCGGTGACCACCACACCGCTGAATCGCGACGCCAGCCGGCCGCATGAGGAAATGTATGCCGACATGCTCCGCTACGCGGATCGCCTCGTCGGTGAAGTCGCCCGCGAGTTGGAGGCGCTGGGCCTGCGCGACAACACCCTGCTCCTCGTGGCCAGCGACAACGGCACAGAACAAAGTCTCTCCACCCGCCGTGATGGTCGTGTCGTCCAAGGCGGGCTCTACCAACTCACTGAGGCTGGGGGCAGTGTGATGATGATTGCCAACTGCCCTGCCCTCGTCCCTGGCGGACGGGTCCTGCCCTTGGCGGACTTCACCGACATTTATCCAACACTCTGCGAGTTCGCCGGTGTGCCGCTCGATTCCCGTCACCAACCTGATGGCATTTCCTTCGCCTCCTGTCTGCTCGATGCCGAAGCACCGCCTCATCGCGCGTGGATTCTGAATGAATACCACGCCACGCGAGTGGTGCGCGACGAACGCTTCAAACTCTACTCCGAAGGCTCCTTCTTTGACGCCCGCTCGGATCCCGGCGAGACCACGGATCTAGGCACCGACACGCGTCCTGAGATTGCGGGCGCCCGCGACAAACTGCGTGCTATCCTCGATCGTCTGCCGCCGGACAATCCCCCGCCCTTTCCGCTGCGCAGCCAGTCTGGCTTCAAAATCCGCACCGCTGCCCGCGAAGCGAATCGCTGAGCGGAAAAAACCATTTCGCGCGCGCATGAGATCACGATGATTTTGCCAGGAATGCCACGCTTTCCTCATCTGTGCCTGGCCGTGGCGCTGCTGCTGCTCGCTTTCGGCAGGACTCCGGTCCATGCGCAGCCGGTGTATCGCCACGCGCTTGAACATTGGGAAGCGGATCCCTATCAAATTCTGGTGTTTCATCGCAGCCCGCTGAGCGCGGAGCAAGAAGCGGTGCTTGCCGCTGGCACCAAGGCAGGACCGCACGCCAATGTGCAGATTCGCACGCTGCGCTTGGATCGCGAATTACCGGACGATCTGGCCATGCTCGCCAAAGGTGTGCCGGCCGGCGCAGATCCCTGGTTGATGGCCTGTTTTCCCGCAGGGTCAGGCATTCGCCTCCCCATTCTGTCCGCGCCCTTGCATGCCACCACCCTGCAGGGATTGCTCGATTCCCCGGTTCGCCGGACTCTTGCGCAGCGGTTGATCGAGGGTTCCAGCGCAGTCTGGCTGCTGCTTGAGTCCGGGCAGCCACCAGCCGACAACGCAGCGGAAACACAACTTCGCGAGGCGTTGGACAAGCAAAAGCAATCGCTCGACCCGAAGAACTTGTGGTTCGATTTTACCATTCTTCGTGTTGCGCGCACCGATTCAGCGGAAAGCCGTTTGGTCTCCATGTTACTGCGCAGCGAAGAGAGTTTGTCAGAGATCGAGGCGCCTATCGTTTTCCCCATCTTTGGCCGCGGGCGCGTGCTCCGTGCTTTGGCCGGCCCTGACATCCAGCCTGAGGCCATCGGGAGCGTGGTTTCTTACCTGACCGGCAAAAGCGCGTCAGAACCGAAGCAGGGAATCCCCGGCGTGGACTTGTTGATCAACGCCGATTGGAAACAAGCCATCGCGATCCCGCCTGCCGCGGTGAAAGCAGTGCCGATGGCGGTCACCCCTGAAAAACCCGCGCCTCCCTCACCCCCCAACAGTCCCGCGCCGCAAGCGGAACCTGTGGCGCAGGCGGTTGATCAGGGCACCAGCATCTGGCCCGTCATCACCGCCCTGCTGCTGGCTGCCTACGTCGGATGGCTCCTGTTGAGGCGTTAAAGGGATTGGATGAAAGCCAGCAGGTCCGCCATGTTCTGCGGGCTCATGCCGCTTTCGAGCCCCTCAGGCATCAGGCTCTGCCCATTGGAGGCGCTGCCTTGAATCTCAGCGCGCGGCAGCACCACTTGCGCTCCACCCATCATTTTGAGAGTGACTCCGGCAGTGTCATCTTGAACGATGACACCCGGCAGCACCGCGCCATCCTTTTTGGTGAGGGTGTAAGCGATGTATTGCGGCTGCACTTCCTTGTGCGGATCCAGGATGGCTTCAAGAATGCCCTCCGGCCCCCGGGTTTTCACTGTCACCAAATCCGGGCCAACCACCTGCCCCATGCCCTCGGCTACGTGGCAGGCCATGCAGCGACCGATGAAATGATTGCGGCCCGCTGCGGCATCCCCCTTGAGCGCAAGGGCGGGAGCAAATTGGCGGGCCACTTCCGCGCGCGAAGGTGGAATGACCGCTGCCAGCTTTTCTTTGGCAAGCGTCGCCAGTCTGGCGTCCTTGTGCTGCAACAGATCCTGCACCTGGGAAGCGATGAAGTCCTGCGCGGTGGGGCGGCCCTCCCGGCCAAGGCCGGCGAGCAGCAAGCCAGCCCGATCAGGGCGCTCCAGCAGGGCCGCCAGCGCAGCGGCTTTTGCTTTGACGGCAAGGTTTGACCAGGAGTTGAGGAGCACCTCCGCAACATTCTTCACATTTTGTTTTGCCAGCGTCGTCACCGTGGCTGTTTGCACCGCCTCCGGCTGCCCCGGCAGCAAACAAGCTTTCAGCGCACCCTGCGCAGCCGGGCGCCGGCTCAAACCAAGCAGTTGGATCGCAGCGCAACGCTGGCTTTCGATTCCATTCGCATCTGTCGCAGTCGAAACAGCGCCGGCAAAAACGCCGTCCAGACGTCCGTCACGATCCGCCTTCTCAATGGACGATCCGGCCTTGCGCAGTCCTTCCGCCAGCGCCGTGACCAACATGGTCTGTCCGGCAAGGTCTTGCCCTGCAATCAGGGCAAGCGTGGCGCTGACCTCGTCAGGCTTGTCTTCTGCTCCGATGGTGACCAGCAGGGGCAGCAGGTTTTGATGAGGCGCCCGCAGCTCGATGGCTTTGGCAAAAACCGGAGCGGCAAATGCCGACGGTGCGCTGTGGACCGCAGCGAGATGCCAGGAATTGCTCAAAGTCAGCGCCTGAGCAAAGGCTGCAGCCGCCAGATCGGACCTTTCGGTTTCTCCAAGGCTGAGCAAGGCGGCAAAGGCAAGACGCGGGTGGCGGTTGGATGCCTCCTTTGCAAGCGCCAACTGCGCGGGCATTTCCACGCCCGCCAGAGAAGGCAGCGTGAGGGCTCGCTCGACAACCTCTGGATGAGGGTCCGCCCGGGCCGCTTTCAACACGGCCTGATCCAACGCCTTCAGGCCATGCAGCACACCAAGCGCGTGCAGCTTGGCGGGTACCGGCGAGTCGGCGCTGACGATCTGTTTTAGCGGTTCAACAGCCGTCTTGTCCTGCCGTTCGTAAAGCAACCGGTGAGCGGTGTCACGGTGCCAGCCGTTGGGGTGGGTCAAGGTTCCCACCAGTTCGGCAGTGGTGGCATCGGCGAGATTGACGCCTGCGCGGCGCCTCCAGTCCGCACGATCCGGTTCAAGCCGGTAGAGGCGGCCACGGTCATTGCCCTGATTCAAGTCGATATGCTGTTTGATTTCCTCCGGAATGCTCCAGGGATGCTCGATGACTTCGCGATACATGTCGCAAATGTAAAGGCAGCCGTCGGGCGCGTTGGCAAAGTTCACGATGCGCACCCAGGTGTCCGTGCTGGCGGCAAATTCGAAACCGCGCTCATCCGCCGGCCGCTCGCCTTGAAGATTCACGCCGTCCGCCGCCGGGCGGATGATTTTGCGGTGCGCCAACTGGCCTCCGGCATCGCCCGTGAAGCTGTTGTTGACGGCTTCAGGGCCAAGAGCGTCGCCGCGGTAAATGGTCGTGCCGGTGGCGCCAGTGAAGTAACCCGAAACACGGCCGCCGCCCTCGACCGCGCCTTTGACCACGCCGGAGACACGCCAGCGGGTGCGCAAGATGCGCCAAGGTTCATCAGGACTGAGCCGGAAGACTTCCGCCGCACCGCCATCAACCGCGATGCTCTGGCGCGCCGCCGGCATCGTGTAATGAGGGTTGCGCCGCGTGAAGCGGTCGTCGTAAACCCAGTGTTGCAGATGGTCGGAGTTGGAGCAGCCAAACTTGCGGCCATAGTCGTCGAAACTCATTCCATACTGCGCTCCTCCCGCCTCAAGGCCGAACTCGAGCGTGACCGGGTCAAACCAAAAGTCACGTCCGCCCAGCTCGATCCCAGGCAGATCCGGGCGTTTGAGACAAGTCACCACACCGCGGTTGCCTCCTCCTGCGAGGACATGAATGCGATTGTCCTGCCCCCATTGTGGCGAATTGGCCATGCTTTGAACATTGAGAATCTTCAAGCCCGTGCCAAAACCGGAAAAGACTTTCTCCCGCACCTCGGCCCGTCCGTCACCGTCCTCGTCGCGAAAAGACCAGATGTCAGGTGTGGCGATAACGAAAAGCCGGTCATTGGCCCAAATAATACCGGTCGGCCATGGCAGGTTGTCGGCAAAGACGGTGCTCTTCTCGAAACGCCCGTCGCCATCGTTGTCCTCCAGCAGCGAGACACGTCCGAGATGCGGATCAGCATCCCGCATTTCGGAGTAGTCGATCATCTCGCAAGCGAAAAGCCGCCCGCGCTCATCGAAACAAATGGCAATGGGATCGATGACTTGCGGTTCGTGCGCGGCGAGTTCCAATTTGAACCCCGGCTTCACCGTCCAGGTCGCCAATGCCTTTTCAGGTTCCACCGCTGGATAACGCGGCAGCTCCTTTTCAGCATCGACATTGACTGGCGTTTTGGTGCTGCCATAACGCTCGCTGTAGCGTGACAGCGACTGAATGCCATCACTGGCAGGCAAAACCGAGCCCGCGAGCAGACTCAATGCGAGAACGAAAGATGACGGTTTCATGAAACGGACAGTTAGTCGATTACGGAACGAAAACGCGCCGCTCTCCAGAGGAAGTGTTCGACATCCGTATTTTTGTGACGCCGTCAAAACGATGGAGCAGCCTACTTCAGCGAACGCAAATAGGCGGTCAGGTGAAGCAGGTCAGTCTCGGGCAGCGTTTGATCCAGCCCCATCGGCATCAAGCTGGTAGGTAGCACGGTCTCCGCAATGATTTGCGTGTGCGGCAGCACTTTCTCCTGACCGGCGACATCGACAATGAGCAGGCCCTCCGCGGTGTGGCTGCGGATGACGCCGAGATGGGTCTGGCCGTCGCGGGTTTCGAACAGATGCGCCTCATAATCGCGCGCCAGGGTGTTGCTGGGAAAAAGAATGCTCTCCAGCAGATCACGCTCGGTGCGGATGGCCCCAATATGCGAGAGGTTTGGACCAACATCCCGGCCAGTCTCGCCTACCTTGTGACAAGCAAGGCAACTCCCGGCACCTTGTTCAAAGAGCTGGCGGCCGCGTTCAGGATCGCCTGTTTTGCCAGCCTTCCCGGCAAGCTCGCCGAGCTGGCGTTTTTTTTCCTCCAGACCCGCCTCGGCACGCGCATAAGCGGGATGAATCACGGCTTCAAAGATTTCGGGTGCGGCATTGCTGAAAGCCGTTCGATACAAACTTTCTTGCTGGCCGATCAGGGCGGGATTTTTCACCAGCTCCACCGCAAACGCCCGCGCGATCCCGGCGTCCTTGACCTTCCGCGCCAGTTTGAGCAGTTCTCGAATCTCAACCGGTCCCACCGCGGCAAAGGCGGGGGCGACACGCATGATCTGGTCGCTGTCCAGCGGCGCCTTAGCCAGCATGGCAGCGGCTTGAATGCCCGCGGCCACACTACTGGAGCCATCGATCAGGGCTCCGAGCACAAACTCGAATGCGGTCGCGTTCAGTTTCAAATGCTTGACGCTGTCGAGCGCTTTGAGGCGGATGGACACAGGCTGCCCGGCATCCGCGGCAAGTTCCTGCAATTGGCGATCAAAGGAGGATGACTGCAAGGCCTTGATGGCGTCGAGAAGACGCTGACTGGGGGCTTCATCCAGCAGCCTTTGCAGGGGTGATAGCCACGCTTCATTCAACACCGGCTCATGCTGGCTGGCGAGGATGTCGACGGCCGATTGCCGGGCGGCTTCTGACGGATGGCGCAAGAGCGCGGCGACCAGACGCTGCGTGTTTGGTTTGGTGATCAGCGCGGCCCCGTAAGCGCGCAAGGCGGCGTGTTGATGAGGCGCCAGATCCTCTTCGACCAGCCATTTTTCAAGCTTGGGCGTGAACCACTCGTCGGCATCCGAGTGCGCCACCACCATGTTCAACGCGACACGCGCCAGTTCCGGGTTGAGCGAATCAAGGTGGTCGCTGGCAATGCCGGCAACCAGATTGGCCGATGCTCCGTCATCAGGGGTGAAACAGAGCAAAGCGCGACGCAGCGTGGCCAGGTCTCTAGCCTCTTTGACGTCGTGATAACCCACCGCGTAGAATTTGCGGGAAAGCGCGATGAGAAAATGCTCGGTTGCCGCGTCAAGCTCGCCGCCGAGCAGGCTCCTGAGAGCAGCGTTGATGGCGCCGGTTTGAGCTGAATGTGGATGGTCTTCCGGCACGTGCTGATGCAGCCACTCCATGGCGTGACGGCGAACATGCGGATCGTTGGACGCCAGATTCTGAATGGCGGCTTCCGCTTCAAGCTTGGGCGGCGTAACGGGTGCAATGGCTGGTTTGCCGCTGCCTTTGATGCGATACACACAACCCAGCAAATCGGATTTCGCCATCAGACTGGAGGGGCAGCCGATGCGGAACCAGCCTCCGGTATTCAAGATCAGCAGCGATCCGTCGCGCGGATCTTCGAACACATCCGTGAGATGCACGTCAGGGTCATTGATTTTGAAGAACTCGTTTTCGACGGCGCTGTAGGTGGAGCCCGACCGGTTCATTTCCACCCTCACCAAGCGTTGGGTGTTAAAGTGGGTGACCATCAAGTTGAGCGCGTTTGCATCGTAAGCGCGCCAGAAAGCGCAGCCGGAGACGGCGACATGCCCGAAGTTGTGAATGACCGGCATTTTTTCCAGCGTGCGCGGCAGCCCTTCGATGGCCTTCATCTGATCGGCGCGTTCATAAACGCCGCCATAAAGCCAGTGCATGAGGGTGTCTCCACGGGGATTGGAGTAGTAGAGATTGCAGGTGCCGATGAGATCGCCGTCCGGTGTGAAATCGAGGCCGGTCGGATTGTCGGCGCACCCGAGCGCATGCCAGCGCACATCCGAGCCGTCCGGCAGGCAGGTCCAGATGCCGCTGGAAAGCCCTTCGCGCACCAAGGCGCCATCCTTCTGCTTGATGTTGTGTTTCTTGCGACCGTGGCACCAGTACAGCCTGCCATTCGGATGCAACTTCGGCCCATGCACATCGGCGGCGTTGCCGGTGTAGTCGAAGCCCGTGACGATCTCCTCGCGTTGATCGGCCACACCGTCGTCATCGGTGTCCGTCAATTTCCAGAGGCTGGGAGGCGAGCACACGAACAGGCTGCCGTCGTGCCAGCAGGCTCCCTGCGGAAAGGTCATCTTATCGGCAAAGATCGTGCTTTTGTCGAAAACACCGTCGCCATCGCGGTCCTCCAGCATCAGCACCCGGTTGGGCGGGTTGGCCTCAAGCTGAGCCTTGTTCCAATTGACCCCGACGGCGTCGCCGACAAACAGCCGCCCGCGATCGTCCAGGCAGCCCATGATGGGATGTGTCACCAGCGGCGGAACGGCCGCGACCTCCAACGTGAATCCCGCTGGCAAAGTGTGGGCGATTTCGGCAATCGCTTTTCCATTTTCATGCTGGTTGAATTCCACCACCAGCGACCGCTCGGCGGATGGGGGAATCGCGCTTGTGGCGTCGGGCTTCAGATCGGCGGCAGCCAATGGCGCGGCCAGCAGCAGGCAGACGGGAACGGAGCGCATGTGGACAACTGTTACGGGCAAACCACGCGACGATTATCAGGAGGCCGTTGAATCCAGCCAAACGCGGCCTGAAATCGCCGTTTCAATTCCAACGCGCCCTTTGAAAACTCCTTTGAAGCGGCCAGTCTCCTTGAACTCCCCTTCTCCCACCACCATGAAATCGATTCTTCTGGCCTGCTTCAGCTTGCCATCCTGCCTCGCCGCGGCGCCTGACCTGATCTTTCATCATGGGCGCATCGTCACCGTCGATCCCGGTTTTCGCATTGTCGAAGCCATGGCGGTGGAGAATGGGCGGATCAGCGCCTTGGGCGCCTCTGACGAAGTGCTGGCGCTTCGGGGTGAAAGCAGTCGCGTGATTGATCTGCAGGGCCGCATGCTGCTGCCCGGCCTCATGGACAGCCACTGTCACCCGGTCTCCGCCGCCATCCATGAATTCGATCACACGGTGCCGGAGATCACCGATATCCCGCAACTGCTCGACTACATTGCAGCGCGCGCCAAAGTTGTTCCGGAGGGCGGCTGGATCTTCATCCGCCAAATCTTCATCACCCGCCTCAAAGAACAGCGTTACCCGACGCGCGCGGAACTGGATCGTGCCGCGCCAAAACACGCCGTCAATTTCTCCACGGGTCCCGACAACATGCTCAACAGCATGGCGCTGAAACGTTGCGGCATTGACCGGGAAACCCAAATCACCGACGGTCTCTCCGGAGAAATCGTACGCGATGAGGAAAGCGGCGACCCCACCGGCATGCTGCGCGGCCTGGGCCGGCTGATCCAGATGGAAACCACCACGCGCAGCCCGGATGACGCGGAGCGCATCGCGCTGGTGAAAAAACTCTTCGCTGACTACAACAGCGTAGGCTTCACAACCATCGCCGACCGGGGCGCCAATGCCGGCAACATCGCCGTTTATCAGAATATCCGGGACGACGAAGCCCTTACGGTTCGCCTGCGCTTGTCCCACACCTTCCCGACCGGCAATCTGTGGCCTGCAATCGAGCACGCTATCGATGAAATCCTCCAGCATCCGCTCATCAAACCCGATCCCCTGCTGCAAATCATCGGCACCAAGGTCTGGCTGGATGGCGGCATGCTGACAGGCAGCGCTTACATGACTGAGCCTTGGGGCGTGAGTCAGATCTACGGCATCAACGACCCGGACTACCGCGGAGTGCAGCAGATTCAGCGCGAATCACTGGCCAAAATGGTCCGCAAAGTTGCCAGCGCTGGCCTGCAATTCACCGCCCATAGCGTCGGCGATGGCGCCGTCGCTCTGCTGCTGGATGTTTACGAGCAGACAGCCGCGGACCTGCCCCAGTTGTCCGGCACCCGCCCCTGCATCACCCATTGCAACTTCATGCTGCCTCAGAGCATCGCCAAGGCAGCGCAACTCGGGGTGGTCATCGATCTTCAGCCCATCTGGTTTCATCTCGACGGGCACACTCTGCTCAAACAATTCGGCTCCGCTCGCATGACCCGGTTCCAGCCGTTGCGCGCCTTGTTTGACGCCGGCATTCCCGTTGGCGGCGGCAGCGATCACATGCAAAAAATCGGCTCTCTGCGCGCCATCAATCCCTACAATCCTTGGCTTGGCATGTGGATCGCCATTGGCCGGCGCTGCCAATCCCTCGATGAACCGTTGCATCCTCAAAACGGTCTGAACCGGCGCGAGGCGCTGCAAATGTACACCATCAACAACGCCAAAGTACTCTTTCTCGAAGACGAATGCGGCTCCCTGGAGACGGGCAAACGCGCCGACTTCATCGTTGTTGATCGTGACATTCTGGAGTGTCCGCTCGACGACTTGCCGCGCACCGAGGTTCTAGAAACTTGGCTGGATGGCAGGCGCGTCTTTGCGGCTGACCATTGAGCTTGGCGAACGGCTGCGGGCAATTTTGCGAGCCAGAAAGAGGGACGATCTTGAGGGATTACGTGCAAATTCATTTGGTTGTTCTGGCCTGGGGATTCACGGCCATCCTCGGACGCTGGATCGCCCTGCCGCCGATTGATTTGGTCGTCTGGCGCTCACTTTTGGCCGCGGCCGGCTTCGCCATTGTTGCAGCGGTTTGGGGCGTTTCGTTGCGCGGCAGCAAACGGCACGTTGCTGCCTTGATGGGCCTGGGCTTGCTGCTGGGCTGGCACTGGGTGCTGTTCTTTTTGTCCGCGCGTTTGGCAACTGTGTCCGTCAGCCTGGCCGCGTTGCCGACCGCCATGCTTTGGTGCTCTTTGATCGAGCCGCTCGTGGATGGATCACGTCGCTGGCATCGGGGGGAATTGCTCACCGGAGTGGTGATGGTGGGCGCGGTGTGGCTGATATACCAAGTGGAGCTTGAGCACTGGCTGGGGTTCACCGTCGGTCTGGCAGCCGCCCTGCTGGCGGCGATCTTTGCGGTGCTGACCAAACAGGTGGTGACCCGCTCGCCGGGTGCCACGATTGGCTTTCACCAAATGAGCGGCGCAGTCATCGGCATAGCGCTTGGCTTGCCGCTGTTCTCAGAAAACGGTGGAAATGCTTGGCCCGCGACCGCGGACTGGCCGTGGTTGCTGGTGCTCGCCTGGGGTTGCACGGTGGGCGCCTACCTCGGTTACCTGGACGCGCTGAAGCGGCTTTCGGTCTTCGCCGTGAATGTGGTTTACAACCTGGAACCGGTCTATGGCATCCTGCTGGCGCTGCTGTTTTTTGGCGAGCGCGAGAAGATGAGCGGCGGCTTTTACCTGGGTGCCTCCATCATCGTCAGCATCGTTTTGATCATGCCCTGGCTGCGCAAACGAGACACCGCGACATAAAAAACGCCGTCCGGCAGTTGGCGCGGACGGCGTTTCAGAGGGAGCGCTATGGCCAGTCTCAGTCGGCGATGCCGTACACCGAAACTTCGCAGTAGTGGTTCATTTCGTTGGACGTGTTGCCGTTGCTGTAAAGGCGCACGTAGCGGCCTTTCACACCTTTGACATCGATGACACGGCCGTGATTGGTTTCGATGTAGGCGGGGTCCTTGCCTTCGCCGAGGCTGAGGGTGTTGTCATGGTCGCTGTTGAACACGGTGGTCACACCGGTTTTGAACTCAGGATCATCGGAGAGCTGCACCACCACATCCACATAAGCCTGGGCTTGCTTGTGGTAGTGCCACATGATGATTTTGTAGATGGTGGAAGCCTTTTCGAGATCGATTTGCACCCACTGCTGGCCAGGAGCCAGCTCGACAAACGAGCCGTCCGCGCCATCGGGATCACCGTCGGTAACCAGATTGAGATCGCCGATGATCGGAGCAGGATCGGAGGAGGTCACCGGCTTGTCCTTCGAAAGAAGTGTGGTGCCTTTCGGGACCATGAAGGATTTTACGACCTTGTCCGGGTCGGGCTTTTCCAGGTTAGGCAAGTCGGCCGGCACCGGGGTGCCGATGAACATGGCCTTCGGGAACTCAGGGGTGATTTCTTCCATCTCGCCAGCAGGCGCGGCGGCTTCAGCGGCCGCGGAGGCGGAGGCAGCGCCCGCAGGAGCAGCGTCACCGCCGGATTTGCCGCAGGAGGAGAGGGACAGGGCCAGCGCGAGACCGCTGCCGAGCATCAGGTGTTGGGTGGTGTTCTTCATGAGTTAGTTTGGGGGAGTGGGTTGGTGGGAGCAGTTGAGAGAGGAAAAATCAAACGGCGAAATCCTCGGGTTTGAAGATGTATTTCTGGCCGGTCTCGATGGACTCATAGGCCTTCAGCACGGTGACACAGGAGCGGTAGGCATCCACCACGTTGCAGGTCAGGTGCTCGGGCTTTTTCATGAGCGCGGCCTCGACGAAGTTTTGCACGTGCGGCGCGTGCGGCGGGCGATTGAGCACGGCGGCGAGATCCCAAGGAGACAGGGCTTTCGACTCGCGCACGTCAGCGACGGCTTTGGCCAGGCTGCTCAAGGCGTAGGAGCGCGGCTTTGGCTTGTCCCAATCGCGGTCCTGTTCCCAGAACTTGTTGCGCACCTGCTCGGTGGGTTTGACGATGAAAGGATTCTCGCCCTCAGCCCATTTCGCCCAATTCGCGTGCGGCTCGGCGTAGGCTTGGTTGTAGGTGGGGCTTTCCGAGATGATGGCGGAGCCGTCCACACCCATGTACTTCTCGTAATAGCCCTGGGAGCCGGTGGTGGTGAGCACCTGGTAGTAAGCGCGGGTGATGCCGTCCTTCAGCTTGTACTCATAAAGGCACATCACGTTGTCCGGCAGTTCGAACTTGGCCTTGCCATCGGTGCCGTCGTAGTAGTCGACACCGCCGGTGGCGTAAAGCGAGACCGGCGTGGTCTCGAAGGTCCAGTTGAACATGTCGATCTGGTGGGCTCCGAGGTCGGAGATGGGGCCGCCACCATACTTGCGGAACCAGCGCCAGTTCATGAACTCGTCCATGCTGTCGTAGCCGTATTTTGCGAGGAGATCGGCCGGTATCTCCTGGTTTTTGGGGGCGGCGAGGGGTTGCGAAGCGGCGACACCGCGGTTCCACTGGCCGTAGCAGTGGGTGATCCGGCCCAGCATGTGCGCCTTCTTGACGACGTTTTCGCGGAAGTTGAGGTAGCGCGGATTGGAGTGGCGCTGGTGCCCGATTTGGAAAATGCCGCCGGTCTGCTGCCAGGCGCGCACCATGTCGAGCGCTCCCTCGATGGTGTTGGACATCATCTTCTCGCAGTACACCGCCTTGCCGGCCTCAAGCGCGAGACGGGAAAAAGGCGCGTGCAGGAAGTCAGGCGTGGCAATGAAGACGGCGTCGAGATCCTTTTGCTTCTCCAGCATCTCCTCGATGGTGTCGTACTGCGCGACGGTGCCTTCGACTTGATGCTTGTTTTCCGCGCGCTCCATGTAGGCAGCGATGCGCTTGCGGTTGTAATTCCAGATGTCTGCGACAGCCACCCACTGCACATTTGGCACGTCCTTGGAGGAGATGCGCAGGCGGTCGCCCTGGGCGCCGCAGCCAACCAGCGCGCACTTCAGCTTGCGGTTGGGATCCGTGGCCTGGGCAATGGCGTTTTTGCTGGTGGAAAGGAAAAGGCCGGTGGCCGCGCCGGTGTGGACACTGGTGCGGAGGAAGGAGCGGCGGTCCATGAAACGGGCCAGACCACCCTTGGCGGCGGGGGAATCATTTGCAGTCATGATCAAAGCAGAATCGGAGAAATGATGCGCAACGGAATGCCTGGGTATCTCAAGCCTCGGCGGCGGGCGCTGGCACCGCTTTTTTGCCGCGGCAGAACAGGCCGTCCAGGGAGAGCTTGTTGTGCGGATTGGTGGCGAGGGCGAAGGCGACGATCAGGATGTGAACACCGATGTAAACCACTTCGGTGTCATCCGGCAGGGTGGCGAGACCGACACCAAGCGAGAGGAAAACCAGGCCGCAAAACAACAGGCCGAGGCGGCTGGCAAGGCCGAGGACGGCCCACACGCCGCCGACGAGCAGCAGGTAGCCCAGGGGCTTGGCGTAGAGGTCGCAGAGATTTTGTGGAAGGAAGCCGTTTTCGTGGGTGAGGTTCGCGATGGCCTGCATCTTCTTCTCGTAGTTCTCGGCGTTGAAGGTGGCTTCCTCACCCGAGCCCGCGCGGAACTTGTCAAGACCGGCAAAAATCATGCGCAGGCCAATCCAAAGGCGCAGCAGCAAGTTGGCGAAAGCAAGGTCCCAGCGGCACGAAGTGGAGCAGGAGGAATCAGACATGGCGGTTGGTTGGCGAGTTGGATGGGAGGGTTGGGTGATTGGCGAGCCCGCAGCATGGCGTTCGATTTTGGTGAAATCCAGCGGAATTTGACTGGCTCCCTGGCGTTTGCCTTTGAACCGGAAAAAAGCTCAGGGCAGCAGCGTCAGCGTCACCCGCCGCACATCCATCACCGTTTTGCCGGGAATCTCCAAAGCACGCAGTGTCAGCTCCCCCCTGCCCTTCGGCAGGCTGATTTGGCCAAAGTCGAGCGTGTGAAACTCCTTCATCTGGCTCTCCCCATGCGGGCGCGGCAGGGTGTCCTGGTTGGTGTAAAGCGGCGGGTCCCAGAACGGGGTGACGAGCCCGCTCAGACGCGCCTCGTTGAAGGCCAGTTCGACAGTGGAACCGGCATCGGCTTCCGGGCAGGTGTAGTCGATCGTCACCGCATAATCGCCGGCAGTTTGCACGTCCACGTTCCAGACCAGCCGGTCATCCTTGGACGTCCAATTGACAAAGTAGGAGCAATTGGGCGCGCCGCTGCTGCGCTTGACCTCGCCGACGGGCTCGCCGTCCCGCGCGGGCAGCATGGTGATCGGAAACTCGCGGTAGCCAACGTGAATGGGTCGCGGATCAACCGAATTCGCGGCTTGTTTTTTCATGTCTTTTCCCTTGGCCTTGCCTTTGGCGGCCGTGGCTCCGGCTGATGCTGATCCGAACATCTCCTTCCTCCAGGCGGCGACAGCCTGCTGCAGTTGCTCCGCCAACTCCGGCTGCTTGTCATTGACTGGAATGGTCTGGCCGGGATCGCTCGCCATGTCATAAAGGTTGCCCTGGTTGTCCAGGCGATGCGTCTGCGTGCGCACGCTGATGTTGAGCCCCCAGGTGGAGAAAATCAGGCGCTCCGGCCAGTCGGTGCTGGCTCCAGTCAGGAGCGGCGACAGGTCGCGGCCGTCGAGCGGTTTGTCTCCTGCGCGAGCCACGCCTGCCAGGGCGGTGAGCGTGGGCATCAAGTCAATGGCCCCCGCAATCTGCGTGACGGTGCGGCGGGCCGGCAATTTGGCGGGCCAGGAGATGTAGCAGACCGAGCGGACGCCACCCTCGTCGGTCTGGCCTTTTTTTCCTTTCATGCCGCCGGTCCAGCGGTGCGAATTCGGGCCGTTGTCGGAGAAGTACACCACGATGGTGTTGTCCGCCACGCCGTGCTCCCTGAGGCGGGCGAGGACGCGTCCCACATTCCAATCCTGATTTTCCAGCATCGCGTAAGCACAGCGGGTTTCGTCCATCACCTCCTGATCGCTCTGCGTCGCGTGCTGGGTGATCGTCTTGTTTTTGAAGCGCTCCCAGTTCTGCTCCGGCGCGGCCCAGGGTGAGTGCGGCGTGGTGAACGGGATGTAGCAGAGGAAGGGTTTGTCCTTGTTGCGGTCAATGAAACTCAAGGCGCGATCGGTGCAGACATCCACGATGTACCCCTTGGCACGGATCATCTTGCCGTTCTCCTCCAAGGGCGGATCGAAGTACTCGCCCCAATGCCCGGCGCTGTGGCCGAAGTACTCGTCGAAACCGCGTGCCATCGGGTGATAGGGCCACTGGCTGCCATTATGCCATTTGCCGAAAGCGCCGGTGGCATAGCCTGCGGCTTTGAAGGCATCGGCCACGGTTTTTTCATCGAGGTTCAAACGCTCCTGACCAGTGGAGACCCCCTTCACACCACCGCGCGGATGATAACGGCCGGTAAGAAACTCGGCACGCGTGGGCGAGCAGACCGGGCAGACGTAGAAACGATCCAGCGACACCCCGCTTTGCGCGATCGAATCGATGTTGGGTGTCAGCGAATGGGTGTTGCCGGAAAATCCATAGTCGCCCCAGCCGGCATCGTCAGCGAGGAACACGACGACATTAGGAGTCGCAGCCAGCAAATGAGCCGCGAGGAGAAACAAAGGCAAAAGAAGGAGTGCGCGCATGATGATAGGTGGAAGGTGGAACGAGCAGGCTATTTGCGGGTGGCGTTGATTCCCGGGATGGGGACAGGGAAGACGGGATTCTCATCCACCTCGCGCATCAGCACGGCTTCAGCTTGTTTGATCAGGTGCGCGTGGGTGGCTGCCAGATCGCGTGTCTCACCCGGATCCTGGTTCAGATCATAGACCTCCCATGGACCCGGGTTCTTGGTCTTCAAATTCTGCCGCACCAGTTTCATCGAACCGATGCGCACCGCCACCTGGCCGCCGTATTCTGGAAAAACCCACAGCATGGGGCGCTTTCGCTCCCGGCTTTCGCCGCTGGTCAGAGCGGGCCAAAGATCCTCACCATCCTGGCCGTCAGGACATTCCAAGTCAACGGCGGCCGCCAGCGTTGAAAACCAGTCCGCAAAGTAACCGGGTGTGGCGTTGACCGATCCCGCCGGGATGCGTCCGGGCAGCCGCACGATGGTGGGCACCCGCAGCCCTCCCTCATACACGCTGCCCTTCCATCCGCGCAGACCGCCAACGCTGTCGAAAAACGCCCCGTCCGCGCCACCCACATGAAACTTCGAAGGCGGACGCGGATGCGTGGCGCCGTTGTCGCTGCTGAAAACCACCAGCGTGCGGTCGATGAGACCATGCTCGCGCAAACGCGCCACCACGCGCCCGACGTAGCTGTCCAGGTCGTGAATCATCGCCGCGTAGCCGGCATGCGGACGCGGATGCGGGACGTAACCGGCATCGCCACGATACGGCTCGTCATCCCACTCAGCGGGGAATTTTTCCACGGATTCCTTCGGCGGGTGCATCGAGACATGCGGCTCGATGAACGGCAGATAAAGAAAGAAAGGCCGGGCCTTGTGGTCGTCGATGAACTTTTCCGCCTCCGCGATCATCAGCTTCGGCGCATAGGTTTCGCCGATCCAATCCTCCAGGCGCACTTCACCCTCCGGCTGCTTGGCATGCCCTGGAATGGGCGTTTTGTTGATGATTACTTTTTCGTCGTTCCGCCACAAGTAGGACGGGTAGAAGCTGTGCGCCACGCCCTGGCAGTTGTAGCCAAAGAAGTAGTCGAAGCCTTTGTTGTTCGGGTCGCCGCTGCTGCCCACCGGACCCAGGCCCCACTTGCCCATCGCGCCGGTGGCGTAGCCGGCTTTTTGAAAGGCCATCGCCAGCGTGATGGCCGACTCGGTGAGCGGATGCTGGCCCTCAAAGTACTTGCCCGGCTCCACTTTTTCCATTGCCCGGTTGCCTCGCACCTCGGCATGGCCCAGGTGCTTGCCGGTCATCAGAACGCAGCGCGAAGGCGCGCAAACCGGAGCGCCGGAGTAGTGCTGCGTCAGGCGGGCGCCCGCCGCCGCCAGCGCGTCGATGTGCGGGGTCGGAATTTTCTTCTGGCCAAAGCAACCCACATCGCCCCAGCCCAAATCGTCGGCCAGGATGAAAACAACATTGAGCTTCTCAACCGCTTGCGAGCTCATCACAGCGAGCGCGAGCAGAAGGAGGGAGAGCAAAAAACGCGGCATGGTTGGACGCATGAGAACAGCGCCAAAGGACAAGACCTTTCCCAAACTATCGAAAAGACGCGGCGGCGTCAGGCGTTTCGAGGCTTGCGCCGCCCTTTTCAGCCGTCATCATGGGCGCGCATGACAGCCTACCAGAAGCTTTGTGAAGCACGCCAGGAAGCCGCTTTGATCAGCAGTGTGAACGCGGCACTCGAGTGGGATCAGGAAACCCAGATGCCGGAAAAAGGCCTGGCGCACCGGGCGCTAGCCCTTTCCTGGCTGTCGGCGAAAGCGCATGAGCTGGCCACCGGTCCGCGCCTGCGGCGCTTGCTCGACGCCGCGGAAAGGGAAGGCTCCCGCGGCCTGAAAGAAACCCTCAATATGGAGCAGATGCGGTGGGAATTGGAGCGCGCCGCGAAACTGCCGCGCGCCCTGGTGGCGGAGGCGAGCAGGGTCACCTCCCTCGCCAAGCACAGTTGGGCGGAGGCGCGCCGCCGCTCGGACTTTGCCTCCTTTGCCCCGCACCTGGAGAAGGTGCTCAACATTGCACGGCGCAAAGCGGATCTCTGGGGCTGGAAGGATGAACCCTACGATGCGCTGCTGGAGGAGTATGAACGCGGCGCCAAAACGGCGGCGGTGGCGCGCTTGTTTGAGTCCCTGCGTCCGCGTCTTGCCGCCACGGCAGGCGCCGCAGTCGAGTGCTCTGCCGCCCTTCGCAAACGATTGCGCAAACCCGTCCTCAGCGGGCGATACCCGGTGGAAAAGCAGAAACAACTCAATGCCGAGATTGCGGCAGCGATAGGCTTTGATTTCAACGCTGGCCGGATCGACACCACCGCGCACCCATTTTGCACGACACTCGGTCCCGGCGATGTGCGGTTGACCACACGATACGACGAACAAAACTTTTTGTCGTCTCTCTTTGGCGTGCTGCACGAGGCCGGGCATGGCCTCTATGAGCAAGGTTTGCCCAGGGATGACTTCGGCCTGCCGTCGGGCCAGTCGGTCTCGCTAGGCATCCACGAATCGCAATCGCGTCTGTGGGAAAACCACGTCGGCCGGTCGCGTGCGTTCTGGGAGCGCTGGCTGCCGCGCGCGGCAGATTTCTTTCCCACACTCAAGCGGGTCAGCCTGGACGACTTCATGAGCGAGGTGAATCGCGCGGAGTTCTCGTTCATTCGCGTCGAGGCGGATGAGGCGACTTACGACCTGCACATCCTGCTGCGGTTTGCAATTGAGCGGCGCCTCGTCAGCGGCGAGTTGCAGGTCCACGCCGTGCCGGAAGCGTGGAACGATTTGTTCGAGCAGTCCTTCGGCATGCGCCCGCCGGACGACGCGCATGGCTGCCTGCAGGACATTCACTGGAGCATGGGCGGTCTGGGCTACTTTGCCACCTACACCCTTGGGAACCTGAACGCGGCGCAGCTCTTTGCAGCGGCACGCAAGCAGGCGCGCGTGCGCCAAGGGCTGGAACAGGCGGATTACACACCGCTGCTGGCGTGGCTGCGCACGCACATTCACGAGCGCGGCGGATTGCTGCCACCGGCGCGAATCATCGAAGACGCCACCGGCAAGCCACTGTCCGCAAACAGCCACCTGCGGCACCTGCGCGAGCGTTTCCTCGGCGAGGGCTGAGAGCCTCAACCCAGCTCAGTCAGCGCGGCCTCCAGGGTCTCGCCGTCGCGGATCGAAATCACGCGCGCTTCTTTGTCGATCTTGCCCATCAAGCCCGCCAGCGTGGCATCGGGGCCCAGTTCGATGAACAACCGATGGCCCTGAGACAGCAGCAAGCGCATGCTCTCGACCCAGCGCACCGAGCCCGTGACCTGCTTGGTGAGCGCCGCCCGAATCGCGTCCGGCTCATTGACCGCCGCGGCTTCGAAGTTGCTGATCACCGGCACCTGCGGCCGGTTCAATTCGGCACTCGCCAGCACTGCCGCCAGCCGCTGCTGCGCCTCCGCCATCAGCCGGCTGTGGTAGGCTCCGGCCACCGGCAGCGGGATGGCGCGCTTGAAACCGTGATCCTTGGCCTTGGCCGTCGCCTGCTCGATGCCCTCAAACGTGCCCGAAAGCACAATCTGCCCGGGAGCATTGAGGTTGGCCACATCCACATCACACTCCGCCGCCAGCGCGCGCGCCGACGCCTCATCGCCGCCAAGCAAAGCCGCCATCGTGCCGCGCGTGCTGTTGCAGGCCTCCTCCATGAAGCTGCCGCGCTGAAACACGAGCTGCAAACCAGCGGCAAAGCCGAACGTGCCCGCTGCCGCGTGGGCGGTGAACTCTCCCAACGACAAGCCGGCACAGGCGGAAACCTCCAATCCAGGCAGCCGTTGCTTCAACGCAGCGAGCAACGCCAGCCCGTGGGTGTAGAGCGCAGGCTGGCAACGGGAGGTGCGCGTCAGTTCATCCATCGGACCGTCGAACATCACCTGCGTCAAAGGATACCCCAGCGCGGCGTCCGCTTGTTCGAAGAGTTGCGCCGCCGCTGGGCAGGCCGCGGCCAAGTCCTTGCCCATGCCCGCCTTTTGGGCGCCTTGACCGGAAAAAAGAAGCACTGCCTGAGTTGCCATGTCGATGTCTGAATTGGTTGGGAATGCCCTCCTAAAGGCGGCGGTGGCGGAAGTCAATGCGCCATCATCATCCCTGCCCTGCGCTCACGCCGGCATCGGCCAAAGCCAGGCAGCCAGCATCACCAGCGGCAGTCCGACCAGACCCATCAGCGACATCATCGGCGTCACCAGTTTGAGGGTTTGACTCTCCCGCATGCCGGTCATGCGCGTGATGATCCAGAAGCCGCTGTCATTCAGCCAGGGCACGGGCTTGGAACCACAGCCTACCGCCAGCGCCAGGTAAAGCGGATGAAACCCCAGGTCGCCTGCCTCGGCGAAGGCCTTGGCAATCGGCGCCGCCGTGATCATGGCAACAGTGGCGGACCCTTGCGCGGTGCGCACCAGCGCGGTGATGGCGAAGACCATGGGCAGCGCCCAGGACTGCGCCGCGGTGCTTCCCATGGATTGAATGAGCGAGGCGATGTCCGTTTGCCGCAACACGCTGCCGAGCGCGCCGCCAGAGGCGGTGATGAGCAGGATGGTCGCGCCGGACATGATGGCGTGCTGCACGGCTTCCGAAGAGGGTTCCATGCCAGGAAGCCGCTGCCGGCCCAGCAGCCAGATCGCGGTGACAGCGCCCAACGACAACGCCACGCTGGTGTTGGTGAACCAATGCGATTCGCCGGAGAAAGAGCCATAGCAGATCAAGGCGAGCGGGAGGACAATCGGCAGCAAGGCCCAGACGATCGACGGCAGTTGCGCATCCGGCACATCGATTCCGACCGGGGTCGCTCCGTCCTCTTGCGGAAGTTCGACGGTGAACCGCCGGTTCGCCCAAAGCGCGTAAAGCAAGCCGAAGCCGGCTGTGAACAAACCCAGCACTGCCCC
>CAZKMS010000024.1:0-46776 GCA_964553805.1 uncultured Verrucomicrobiaceae bacterium | reverse complement strand
AACACGAATAGACACGAAGGACTGAGGAAAAGAGAGCCTATGGCGGTCATCACCAAAGGGTGATCTCCCGGTGCTCCAGCGCACCGGCCATTAGGCCTCCAAAATTCATGTCCATTCGTGGTTTCCTATTGCATGAACACGGCTTAAGCAAGGCGGCGGCCGGGAAAACGCCTGCCGGTGGATGCCGATGAGACCATGGTCTTATTGATTCCCCTGTTTGCCAGGGGCAGCTTGCGCCACCCCCTCCTCGTAGCCGCATGAACGCACGCCCTGCTCCAGTTTTCTCGAGCGCGGACATGCCGTCGAAGCTCCTCGCTGTGCCTGGACATGAGCTGGTTGTTTGAATTGCACGAAAGCCAGCCTGTTGCCCACGCCCTGGGCATGATGGCTTTTGTCTGCGTGCTTGGAATGGCGCTTGGAAGCGTGGCATTTCGGGGCATCAAACTCGGCACCGCCGGCGTGCTTTTCGCGGGCATCCTGGTGGGGCATCTGGGCGAGGAAGTGGACCCTCATACGCTGCACTTTGTGAAGGAGTTTGGCTTGGTGCTGTTTGTGTTCACCATCGGCCTGCAACTGGGACCGGGTTTCTTCGCGGCGTTGCGCCAGCGTGGCGTCAGACTGAACCTGCTCGCCACGACCATTGTCCTGCTGGGCATGGTCGGGGCGGCGTTGGCCGGCTGGATCGCAGGCTTTGATCCAGCGGCGGTCCTGGGCATCTTCTCCGGCGCCTCCACCAACACCCCTTCGCTGGGCGCGGGAACGCAGACCCTGGGCACCCTGCCCGGCATCACCGAGGACCGTCTGGCGCTGCCCGCACTGGCCTACGCTGTCACCTATCCCACCGCGATTCTCGGCATCATTGGCACCCTCCTGCTGGTGAAACGAGTGTTCCAAATCGATCCAGTGCAGGAGGCGCAGATTTACGCGGAGGAACAACGCGTTCGCACCGCCCCGCTGGAGAGACGCACGCTTGTTGTGACCAATCCGAATCTCGAGGGCATCACCCTGCACGATCTCCCGGGCCGGAATGAGGCCAGAGTCTCCATTTCCCGTCTCAGGCATGGCAGCGAAACACAGGCCGCGATCGACAACGCCGTCCTCCACTGTGGCGACCTGCTGTCCGTGGTCGGCCCCCGGGCGGGGCTGGACGCCATGGAGCGAATTGTCGGCTCCCGCAGCGAAGAAGACCTGACCCAGGAGGGGGGCGCAGTCACCTTTCGCAGGGTCGTGGTGACGGAGCGAAGGGTGCTCGGAAAAACTGTCGGCGAGCTCGATCTCGATGGCCACTACGGCGTGGCGGTGACGCGGGTGACCCGCTCGGACATGGAGATGACCGCGGTGCCGGGCCTTCGCCTGCAGTTTGGCGACCAACTGCAGCTAGTCGGCTCCGCGGGCAATCTGGACAAGGCGGCGGACGCCGTGGGCAACTCACTCAAAGAAATCAGTGAGACGCACTTCATCCCCTTCTTCATCGGCATCACGCTGGGCATTGCTCTGGGCACACTGCCGATCGTGCTGCCGGGGCTTCCCCACCCCATCCGGCTTGGCCTGGCTGGCGGCCCGTTGATCGTGGCGCTCATCCTCGGCCGGGTCGGCCACATCCGCAGGCAGGTCTGGCACATGCCGGTCAGCACCAACCTGGCCTTTCGTGAGTTTGGCATCGCGCTCTTCTTTGCCGCGGTGGGATTGAGCGCGGGCCCGAAATTCTTCGCGACCGTCATGAGTTCGACTGGTTTTTGCTGGCTGCTGGCCGGGATCGGCGTCACCGTGATCCCGCTACTGCTGGTGGCAGTTTTTTCGCGCCTGGTGCTGAAGATGAACTATGTCGAACTCAGCGGCTTGGTTGCCGGCAGCATGACGGATCCTCCAGCCCTGGCCTTCGCCTCAAACCTTTCCGGTTCGGACGCGCCGGCAGTCGCCTACGCCACCGTCTTTCCCCTCACCACCCTGCTCCGCATTTTGGCGGCCCAGGGGCTTGCCATCGCCCTCTGCTCATGAACAAGATCGCCATCACTCAACTGGGAGAGCGCAAGTTCCTGTCCCCCATCGCAGCCACTGACGACGAGGATTGCAGCATTCCGTCCGTCGTGCGCTGGCCGCAAGACGCGCCGCCCGCTGACCTGCTGCTCTTTGAATCCGCCGGTCCGCGCCGCCTGCTTTATTTTGATCCGGCGAAAACCCGCGCCGCCATCGTGACTTGCGGTGGCCTGTGCCCCGGATTGAACAACGTGATCCGTTCCGTGACGCGCCAGCTCATCCGCGGCTACGGCGTGAAATCGGTGCTCGGCATCCGTGGCGGCTATCGCGGGCTGGACCCCGCCCGCGGCGCGCCCCCGGTCGAACTCACCGACGATCTGGTGGAATACATCCACGAGGACGGCGGCACCTTGCTCGGCACCTCGCGCGGCCCCGTGGATGTGAGCGAAGCCGTGAAATTTCTCATTCGCAGCGAGGTCAACATTCTCTTCACCGTCGGCGGCGACGGCACCCAGCGCGGCGGCAACGCCCTGTTTGAGGAAGCTCAGCGGCAAGGCCATGAGCTGTCCGTGGTGGGCATCCCCAAAACCATCGACAACGATGTGCAATACGTCTCCCGCACCTTCGGCTTCGGCACCGCGGTCGAGGAGGCTGTCCGGGTCATTCACAGCGCCCATACCGAAGCCAGAAGCGTGCACAATGGCGTCTCCCTGGTGAAATTGATGGGCCGGCATGCGGGCTTCATCGCCGCGGCCGCCACGGTGGGCAGCCAGGATGTGAACTTCTGCCTCATCCCCGAGCTTCCCTTCAAACTGGAGGGGGCCGGCGGACTGCTGGCCGCGCTGGAAAAACGCCTGGAATGGAAACAACACGCGGTGATCGTGGTGGCCGAGGGCGCCGGCCAGGACCTGCTCGGCGCAGACGGGGAAAAGGACGCCTCGGGCAACACGAAGCTCAAGGATATCGGCGTCCATCTGCGGGAGAAAATTGACCAGCACTTCAAGGCCCAGGGCATCGAAATGGTGCTGCGCTATTTTGACCCCAGCTATCAAATCCGCGCCTGCGCCGCGAATACGGAGGACGCGCTGTTGTGCGACCGCATGGGGCGTCATGCCGTGCATGCGGCCATGGCGGGCAAGACGGGGCTTGTGATCAGCTACTTGAACGGCCAATACGCGCACGTCCCAACCGGCATCATCGCCCGGAGCAGCAAACAAGTCAGGCTGGAAAGCGAGCTCTGGCGCGCGGTGCTTTCCTCAACCGGACAACCGGCGGAGTTCAAATGAGCGACATCCGTCCGCTTTTGAGTTAGGCTGTCCTTGAAGTCGCGAGCTGGCCCTGCAATTCGGAGGCATACTGGTCTGCATTGAGACCCGCAAGCAGGTGCAGCGTCTTTGCGGATGCCTGCACCACCGCCTCGATCCCGGACTCCAGCAGGGCTGGCTCATTGGCGCGCGACTCGTCCTTCAAGACCACGCGCAGCCGTGTCTCGGCGCAGGCATCGACACGCTGCACATTCTCCGCGCCACCAAGCGCGGCAAGCCATGCCGCCGCCTTGCGCGCGGCGTCGGGATCGCGCAGCTTGGAGACCAGGCCAGCGGGAGCGGGAGGTGCTTTGACCGGTGACACTTCCTCCACCTCATCCGCCTCCGGACCGGCGGTTTTCAGGTATTCCTGCATGTCGGTTTTCAAGTTTTCGCTCTGGGTACCGAATATCGCCTGCACGCCGTCCCCCACGATCACGACACCGGCGGCGCCAAGCGCCTTGAGCTTTTCCGCGTTCACTTTCGTCACGTCATTGAGCTGCACTCGCAACCGGGTAATGCACGCATCCAGGCTGGCGATGTTGCCGCGGCCGCCAAACGCCCGGACCAGTTGCAGGGCAAAACCGCCGCTCGTTGCGCTCAACGCCTGGGAAGCCTCGGGTTCCACCTCTCGACCCGGCGTGGCCAGGTTGAACTTGCGTATCGCGAACGTGAAGACTGCGTAATAGATGGCGGCCCAAATGGGGCCCAGCACAAAAAGCCAAAGCGCATGCTGCGACTTGGGAAACAAAACCACGTAATCGATGAATCCATGGGAAAAGGTGAATCCGTGTTTGATGCCAAGCGCGATGCAAACAAAATAGGCCAGGCCCGCCAGGATCGCGTGAATGCCGTAGAGCACCGGCGCCACAAAGAGAAAGGCGAACTCAATCGGTTCGGTGATTCCGGTTAGAAACGCTGTTAGCGCGGCGGAAAGCATGATGCCGCCGATTTTGGCGCGATTCTCAGGACGCGCGGCGCGCCAAATCGCAATGGCCGCGGCTGGAAGCCCCCACATCTTGAACAGGTAGCCCCCGGTCATGTTTCCGGCGGTGGGATCCCCGGAGATGAAACGCGCAATCTCCCCGGTGACGACGCTGCCCGTGGCGGGATCCGTGTAGCTGCCGGCTTGAAAAAAGAAGGGCACATTCCAGACATGATGCAGGCCAAAGGGAATCAACGCGCGCTCCACAACGCCATAAATGGTGAAAGCCAGCGCCGGCCGTCCATGCGCCGCCCAGTTCGAGAAACTCTCAATGGCTCCGCCAATCGGCGGCCAGATGAAACTCAGGACCACGCCGAGGAAGATGACGGCGAAGGAGGTGATGATCGGCACCGAGCGTTTTCCGGCAAAGAAGCCCAGGTAGGACGGAAGCTGGATTTTGTAGAAGCGATTGAAGCATGCCGCCGCCACCATCCCGACGATAATGCCGCCAAAAACCCCGGTCTCAATGGATGGGATGCCCATGATGGTCTTCACCGGCAAACCGCGAATGTCGGCGCACACCCCCATCGCCGCCAAAAAGACAACGTAACCTGTGGTTCCGGCCAGCGCGGCCACACCATCATTGTCCGTGAGGCCAATGGCGACACCGATGGCAAACAACAGCGGCAGATTGGCAAAGATGGCGTCGCCCGACTTCGCCATGATGAGGGAAAGGCTTTCCGGCAGCCACGAGAAGTTGGCGCTGCCGACGCCCAACAGAATGCCTGCAACTGGCAGCACCGCGACGGGCAGCATCATGCACTTCCCGATCTTCTGCAGCAGCGAGAAGGCGCTCTTAAAGTTGATGTTAAACATGGCGTTGGCGGGTTAGTCTTCCAAATCTGGCACCAGGGAACGAACTTCCTCGGCGGTCGCGCAGTCCAGCGCGCGTCTGGCCAGTTCCTGGCACTCGACGAAGTTGAGCCGGCGAATCTGCGCTTTCACCGCGGGTATGCTGGGGATGCTGACGCTCAGCTCATCGACCCCCAAACCCGCCAGGATGGGCACAGCACGCGGGTCGCCGGCGATGCCACCGCAGATGCCGGTCATTCGCTGATGCGCACGCGCGCCTTCGATCGTTAGCGCGATGAGGCGCAGCACTCCCGGATTCAACGCGTCGATCTTCGGCGCGAGCTTGGGATGTCCCCGGTCCATCGCCAGCGTGTATTGGGTGAGATCGTTGGTCCCGATCGAGAAGAAATCCGCCTCGGCGGCAAAGGTTTTGGCCATCACTGCAGCCGCCGGCACCTCAACCATGATGCCGCAAGGGAAAGGCGGAATGCCAAGCGCTCCGGCTTCTTCCGCCAGCACGGCTTTCGCATCCCTCAACTCCTCCAGCGTCGCAATCATCGGAAACATGACATGCAGTTTTCCCTTGGCCGATGCGCGGAGCAGCGCGCGGAGCTGGGTGCGCAGCACTTCCGGACGTCCCAAACCCACACGTATGCCGCGCTCGCCCAGAAAAGGATTGTCCTCGCGCGGAATCGGCAGGTAGGCCAGCGGTTTGTCCCCGCCCACATCCAGCGTTCGGATCACGACATGCCGGTCCTCCCCCAAAGCGCCAAGCACAGCCGCGTAACTCTGCGCCTGCTCTTCCTCGCTCGGGGCCGTGGAACGGTCCATGAAAAGAAACTCAGAGCGCAGCAACCCCACACCCTCTCCTCCAGCCTCAATGACTTGGGCGGCATCCTTGACGCCGCCGATGTTGGCGAACACGGCCACGCGACGGCCGTCAGTGGTGACAGCCGGCTCCAGGGCATGGGCGAGATCCTCCCTGCGTCTGGCGGCGGTCCTTGCCTGCCGCTGCCGGATCCGGTCCACTTCCTGGCTGGCCGGATTCAGCAGCAGCGATCCCTTGCTTCCATCCAGAATCACCGGCGTGCCGGCCTCAACATCCAGCGCCGCGGGCTCAATGCCCGCAATGGCGGGAATGTCGAGTGAGCGCGCCAGAATGGCGACGTGAGAGGTGGCGCCGCCGCGAACGGTGGCAAAGCCCGCGACACGCCCCCGGTCCATCGTGGCGGTGTCTGATGGAGTGAGGTCCTCGGCGATGAGAATCGAGTTTTCTGGATAAGCGGGCGCTTGCCTGCTCACCCCGCAGAGAAGCTCAAGCACACGCCAGCCGACATCCCGCACGTCGTTCGCTCGTTGGGCCAACAGCTCATTGCGCAATGAGGCCAGGCGCTGGGCGTGCAGCAGCGTGGCGTTTTTCCAGGAGAACGCCGCGCTCTTGCCCTTGGCGATGGCGGAGTTGGCGATGTCGAGAAAATCGGGGTCATCGAGCAGTTCCGCATGAGCGGCAAAGATCGCCGCTTTGGCTGGGTCGGACTCGGCATGAAGCCGCGCCCGCAGAGCTTCAAGCTGCGCGCTGGCCTTGGCAATCGCCTCAGCCAGCTTGGTTTTTTCTCGATCCACTCCGGCGCCCTCCTCCTCAACGGCAATATCCTCATGCCGCACCTGAAACACGGTTCCCACGGCCAGGCCAGGAGACGCGGAAACGCCCAGCAACTCCTCCGGATTGGCGCTGCGTCTCCGCGTGGGCGGCGGCTCGGCGATTCTGGCAATCGTTGTCGAGGCGGGCGCCGGAGCTGGCGAGCAGCCTTCGTCACCGAGTCCTGCGGCGATCAATTTTCCCAGTCTTGCAACTGCCTCCTTGGAGTCGGTCCCTTTCGCGAGCACCACAACCTTGTCGCCATGCCCTGCCTCCAACGCCATGATCGAGGTGACGCTGCGCGCATTGGCCGTACGTTCGTTGAGTTGCAGCTTGATCTCGCTTTGGAAGCTCTTGGCCACACTGGCCAGCACAGCGGCGGGCCGCGCATGCAGGCCGGTCTTGTTGGGAATCAAAATGGCTTCAGATGCGGCCATTTCTCCCGCCTGCCCGGCAGCCTGCTCACCACCATCGACAAGAGCGATCGTGAGCAGCAGGTCCTCACCTGCCTTTACCAGCCCCGATGCCCGCTTGATGGAGCCGACCCTCTCGCCGTTGGCGATGATGATCTGCGTGAGCAGGCTTTTGGCGTGCGTGGCCACCTCGTCGAGATCAAAGTCAATGAGCGCCCCGCCAGCTTCGACAAGATCGCCGGCCTGCACATGCGGCGTGAACCCCCTGCCTTTGAGAGCGACGGTGTCAATGCCGATATGCATCAGGACCTCCAAGCCCTCCGCCGTGCGCAGGGTGAGCGCGTGGCAGGCGGGATGCACATGAATCACCTCGCCCGCGCAAGGAGCGCGCAAGCAGGAGTCCGTGGGATCAATCGAGATGCCGTCGCCCACAAGCTTTTGCGCGAAGACCGGATCGGGAACGCGCTCGAGGGGGTAAATAACCCCTGAGACTGGAGCCTTGAGAATAAGCGTGTCTGGCATGGTGATTTGAAGAATCTGAACGCGGCCTTGCCATCACCACCAGGACTCAAACTGCAGCCCGTAGGAAAGCCCTTCCAATTCGTTTCTGTAGGCGCTGCCGCCCACCCTTCCCCTGAATTGCTCACCCCATTGGGCGTATGTGATGAAAGCGCGCAAGGCGGGACGGCTGAAAAACTTGCGCCCCCGGGTGAGTTGCGGGGCCAGGGTGATTTTCCACAGGTTGTCGTTCACGCCAAGCGGTTCGCTGTCCACAAAGTCAATACCGGCCTCGAACGCGACACTGAAGGTGTCGGTGATGTGAAAGATGGGGCGCGCTCCAAACGACAGCCACTTTTCGTTCGACCCTTCTCCGCCATAGTCCGTGTCTTGATATACCGCGGCCGCCTGCAAAGAAAGCAAGGGCGACGGCTCGATGGTGAAATGATCCGTGACCCGAAATCGTTCGGCATCGGCGATCTCCGGGGACGCCACATCAATTGTGGAGGCAAAGTTATACGCGGCGCCGGTGCCATATTGGACGGAAACCTCATTGTAGCCGCCTAAAAATGTCTCCTCTTTCGTCCGGTGCATGACGCCAACAGCAAATCCATCCGCTGTTTGCAGGGAGAACGGGTCGCCGTTCATGTCAAAAACGTTCAACACCTCCCCACCGCGCGAGCGCGCGTAGGCCAGCCACAGACCAACCTCTCCGAAAGGCGCTTCAACATCATACAGGCGGAGATCGAAGCTATGCTTGGCGGCATTGCCGCTGTCCGTCTGATACTCGTCAAAGCTGCCGCCCAGCCACGCGAAAGCCAGTTTTGAATCGCCCACAAACGGCACATCCTGCACCCCGCCGCCATAACCGCTCATGTCCAGCCAGTAGAAGTCATTGATATGGATGTCATGGCGCCGGTAGTAGCGCTGGCCAGCCCAAAAACGCACATCCGGCGCCGCCGAAAACACATTGCCACCCTCCGCGAAGACCTGCCTCAGGGCAATATCATTGCCCATCGCAGTGGCATTGAGCGATTCATAGGTGTCGTTCTGGCCGGACGAAAAGGACAGCATGGCCGTGGTGCGAACATAAGGTGCCTGCGATGGCTCCACCTCACGCAGCCAGTTATGGGTGAACTCCAACTCTCCATATGTATCTGCCTCATTGCCAAGGCGATACTTTGCCCCTGCCCCAGGCGCCCTGAATGCCTCCATCTCTCCTTCCTTGCCATTCAGCCCGAACCCCGCCCGCAGGTAACCGTGAAACTCAAACGGCTGGGGTAATTTATAGAACGTAGCCAAATCCAATGGCACGCCCGAACCACTGCGGAAAATGTCCCGCGTCTCGGTGGCATTGTCGCGAATAGTCTGCTGGATATGCGCGATAGCCGCCTCGTTGGCGTGACTCTTTTCCGCAGTCTCGCGAAACTGCGGATCCGCCCGGCTCGCGATGCTTTCAAGATGAGCAACCCGCTCCTCAATGCCCTTTTCCTGCTCATGCCCGCCTTTGTTCTCCGCAACTCTGGACGCCAGCGCTTCATTTTGCTTGAGCAGGGCCTTATCCGTCTCCAGGGCAGCAATCCGCTCCTCCAGCTCCTTGATTCGCCCTTCATAACCAGAGCGCATGTCCGCCAGTTGAGACTCGATTTGCTTGCGGAAAGCCTCCATCTCGGAGCTCTCCTGCGCACTCAAGCCCGATGCCAGGCCAATCAAAACACAAGCCTCCAGGACGATGACGCGCACTTGCGTGCGGACAGCCTTGGATTTTGCCATTTTCATCTGTGAATGTTATTCAGGAGCGGCTATTACGCACCATAAGACCTTGGTCTTATCCATCGAACTCAGCCTAAACTGACCATTCGGCCCGCACGCTCCGTGGCCCATGTCCACGCAAAGCGCTGGAACGTTTGCGAGTCGGCGGCATAGGTCAACGGGAAGGCTGGAAGGCCCGGTCGTTGCAATGCGAGAGGCAGCGGCGCGGGCATCCTGGTCCGCAGCCAAGGAGAGCCTTGCCGCGCTCAGCTTCTCATCCCGCCGGGAGGCCGGTCGCTTCATCCGGGCCAACGCGCTGCGGATTGAACGGCGCTGGGGTGGTGGCGGCCGCAGGCATCGGACCAAGGTCCTATTTCCCCCACCCGAGTCCCTGGCCAGGATGCAGTGAAATGGCAGCGCCAACCCCAAAATGCGATTCCCCCGCCAGCAGCTTCGGCATGGCACCCGCCGTCCACGACCAAGTGTCGCCAGCCGGTTGCGCGAATTCGCGCAACCGGTCACCGGATCTGCCGTGCATCCAGCGAAGGCTCATCGCCGCCTCAGTCCAATAGTCACCTAACTCGACGCCATGGATATCAAACTCATTTTAGAATTTGTGGTCATCCTGGGAGCGCTCGCCATGGGCGCCAGGGCTGGGGGAGTTGGCCTCGGCCTCTGGGGCGCGGTGGGCCTGCTCGTGCTGGTGGCTGGCTTTGGCATCGCTCCGGCTGCCATTCCCGGCGAGGTGTTGCTGATCGTGCTCACCGTTATCATGGCTGCCTCCTCCATGGAGGTGGCCGGCGGCATCGATTTTTTGGTGCGCGTGGCGGAGAAGATCATCCGCAAAAATCCAAAGCAGGTCACCATCGTGGCGCCGCTGGTGACGTATGGCTTCACCTTTGCCGCGGGCACCGGACACATTGTCTATCCCCTGCTTCCTGTCATCTATGAGGTGGCGCATGAAAATGGCATCCGGCCTGAGCGCCCCATGGCGGTGGCGACCATCGCCTCGCAGCAGGCCATCACGGCGAGCCCGGTTTCGGCGGCGACCGCCGCCATGATTGGCCTGTTGGCTCCCCACGGCTATGGGCTGGTCCAAATCCTCCTCATCTGCGTTCCCTCCACCCTGCTGGCGGTCCTCATCGCGGCCTTCGTGCAGCTCCGTGTTGGCAAGGAGTTGAAGGATGATCCTGAATACCAGCGGCTTCTCGCCTCCGGCGAACTCACAGCCGGCGGCAAACGCGAGGGTGGCGCCCAGCAACCGCTTCGCGCAGGCGCCAAAGCCAGCGCCTTCATTTTCCTCACGGGCGTGGCTTTGATCGTTTTGGCCGGCATTTTCCCGCAATTGCGCACCGTCGCAGGCACGGCCGCGGAACCCACCGTTCTCACCATGCCGGTCACGATTGCCATCGTGATGCTCGCCGTGGCGGCGCTCATTCTGACCGTGACCAAGGCACCGGTGGGCGAGGTGCCCAAGTGCAAGACCTGCCAGTCGGGCATCACCGCCATCGTGGGCATTTTAGGTCTCGCCTGGCTGGGGGACACCTTCATCAATGCCAACCGCGAGGTGATCATCGGCGGTTTGAGCGACATGGCAACAGCCGCCCCCTGGACTTTTGCCATCGGTCTCTTTGTTGCCTCCATGTTGCTCTACAGCCAAGCGGCCACCACAAGGGCTCTGATGCCTCTGGGCATCTCGCTGGGCATCCCTATTCCCTTTCTGATCGGCATGTTTCCAGCAGTGAACGGCTACTTCTTCATCCCCAACTACGGCACCCTCATTGCCGCGATGCAGTTTGACCGCTCGAAGACCACCCGGATTGGCAGATACCTGCTCAATCACTCCTTCATGCTACCCGGCGTGATCTGCACGATCGGTGCGGTGACCATCGGTCTGGTCATTGGTTCGTTTTTCAACAAATAACCCGGACCTCCAAAAAAACATCATGAGCCTTGACCACGACACCCTTTCCGCCGCCGCCAAACGCATCGGCATTGCCATCGAAGAACTCGCCGCTGTGGCGGGCCAAGGAAAGGAGGTGACCTATGCGGCGGGCGACTACCTTTTCCACGAAAGCACCCCGCGTCTCTGGCTTGGGATCGTGCTTGAGGGTGAGATTGAAATCACACGGGGCGCGCAGACGCGGTCGGTGGTCGTCGCCACGCTGGCGTCTGGAGCTGTTTTGAGCGAAGGCGTGATGCTGGACGACGCGCCGCATGCTGCCAACGCGGTCACTCGCCAGGGCGCGCGCGTGTGGCAGATCGCCAAGGCGGATTTGGAGAAAACACGCCAGGATAACCCGGAGGTTTTCTATCGCATCGCCGCCCGTGTCGCCGCGCGGCTGAGCGAGCGGCTGCGCCTCGCCGCCGAACGCATCGCGGGCGAACGGTCTGCCACCGTCGTCACCTCTGTGCGCCTGGAGCATGACTCGCTCGGGGAGCGTGAGGTTCCTGACAACGCCTACTATGGCGTGCAGACCATCCGCGGCATGGAGAACTTCCGCATCTCCGGCATCCGCATGCATCACTTTGAGCACTTCATCCGCTCCTTCGCTTATGTAAAGAAGGCCGCCGCCAAAGCCAACTCCGAGCTCGAAGTGCTTTCCCAGGAGCGCGCCGAGGCAATCATGAAGGCCTGCGATGAGATCATTGACGGCAAACTTCACGACCAGTTCGTGATCGACATGATTCAGGGCGGCGCGGGCACCTCCACGAACATGAACGCCAACGAGGTCATCGCCAACCGGGCGCTGGAGATCCTCGGACACCGCAAGGGGCAGTATGAGCACCTGCACCCGAATGACCACGTGAACTGCTCGCAGTCCACGAACGACGCTTATCCCACCGCCATCAAACTGGGCGTGCTGCTTACCCTGCGCGAGACCCTTTCCGCGCTGCGCGAACTCCAAACAGCGCTCAAAATGAAAGCGGCTGAGTTTGCGGATGTGCTGAAGATGGGGCGCACCGAGAACCAGGACGCCGTGCCGATGACCCTGGGACAGGAATTTGCCGCCTATGCCGTGATGATCGGCGACGGCATTCGCCACCTCACGCGGGTGGGCGAGGAATTTCTCTTCATCAACATGGGCGCCACCGCCATCGGCACCGGGATCAACAGCCCGCCAGGCTACGCGTCTTTGTGCACGAAACACCTCGCGGAGATCAGCGGCATCCCGGTGAGGCTGGCGGACGACCTCGTTGAAGCCACCCAGGACTCCGGGGAATTCGCCTTGATGAGCAGCACCATGAAGACAGCCGCGGTGCAGCTTTCAAAGATCTGCAACGACCTGCGCTGGATGTCCTCCGGACCGCGCTGCGGGCTCTATGAAATCCGCCTGCCCTCCATGCAGCCGGGCTCGTCCATCATGCCCGGCAAGGTGAATCCGGTGGTGCCCGAGGTGGTGAACCAGGTTTGCTACCAGATCATCGGCATGGACACCACCGTCTCCATGGCCGCTGAAGCCAGCGAGCTTGAGCTTAACATGGCGGAGCCGGTCATTGCGTTCAATCTTCACTTCGGCCTCACGCTGCTGCGCAACGCCGCCATCGTGCTCCACAGCCGCTGCATTGCCGGCATCGAAGCAAACCGGGAGCGCTGCCTGGAATATGTCCACAACTCGATCGGCCTTGTGACCGCCCTCAATCCGGTCCTCGGCTACGAGCGCAGCGCCGCCATCGCCAAGGAGGCGCTTAAAACTGGCGGCAGCGTCTATGACCTCGTGCTGCAAAAAGGATGGCTGACGAAAGAACGGCTGGATGACCTGCTGAAACCTGAAAACATGACGCATCCACGCCAGCCCAGTTGAGATGCCATGCATGCCGACGACCTCGCCTTTTTGGTGAGCAGGGTTCCACTGCTGTCCCATTTCACCCCCGCTCAGCAAACCGAGCTGGCAGCGGGGTCCGAGGTGCGCGCCTTTGCTCCGGGAGAACTTATCCTGTGCGCCGGGGATGAGATTCACTACCTCGGTGTGGTGCTGGAAGGCCGCATTGAGGCCTCACTGCCACAAAACGGAGCGGGCAGCGTCCCTCTCAGTCAGCTCAACCCCGGCGAAACCTTTGGCGAACTGGCGCTCATGAGCGGCGACCCGTTCATGGCCGACCTCAGGGCAGCCTCTCCGACGCGGGTGGCGTTGATTCCGCTGAGCCTCTTCCAGACCACCATCATGGCCAACCCGGCGGCGGCCCAACTCATCGCCATGACTGTCAGCTCGCGGGTCCAGGAAGCGATGAAGGACCCCGCGAAGGCGGCCGTGGTGGCGAAAAAGCGCGCCCAGCATGCGCAGCTTGAGCTCAAGGGCGAGAAGCCCGAACGCATTCTGGTGATCAACTGCGGATCATCGTCGCTGAAATACGCCTTCTTTGACACGGAGCACCCGGAGCACACCACGCGCGGCCATGTGGAGCGCATTGATGCCGATGGCACACGACTCGTGCAAGACGGAGTCAACGGAAGCAGGCAAGAAGAGGTGCGCGTCCGTGGTCATGCCGGCGCTTTTCACGCCATGCTCGCCGCTCTCACCGACGCGGACCATGGCGTCCTCAAAAAGCCCTCGGACATCACCGTTGTGGCGCATCGCGTGGTCCATGGCGGCGAAAAGTTTACCCACGCAGTGGTCATCGACGACGAGGTCCTCGCCAACATTGAAGCGCTGTCCCCGCTCGCCCCCCTCCACAATCCTGTGAACGTCCTCGGCATTCGCGAGGCCAGGCGAGTGTTTGCCGGGGCGCCTCATGTCGCGGTGTTCGACACGGCGTTTCATGCCACCCTGCCCAATCACGCGTATCTTTATGGCCTGCCCTACTCTTATTACGCGGAAAAGGGAGTGCGCCGTTACGGCTTTCACGGCGCGTCCCACAGCTACGCCGCCCTGACAGCGGCGCAACACCTGCGCAAGCGCGCGCGCGAGCTGAAAATCGTGAGCTGCCACCTGGGCAACGGGGCGTCCATTTGCGCCATTGACCACGGCCGGTCCATTGACACTTCCATGGGCTTCACGCCGGGCGAAGGGCTCATCATGGGCACGCGCTGCGGCGATCTTGACGCGGGCGTCACCAGCTTCCTGGAGAGGACGGAAGGCATGGCCGCCGGACAGATCGACATCCTGCTCAACAAAAAGAGCGGCCTGCTCGGCCTCTCCGGCGTCTCCTCCGACATGCGCGAGATCGAGAAGGCGGCTGGCGAGGGCAACGCGCGCGCTTTGACGGCCCTGAAAACTTTCTGCTACCGCGTGCGGAAATACATTGGATCCTATGTGGCTGCCATGGGCGGACTCGATGTCCTGGTCTTCACCGCCGGCATCGGTCAGGGCAGCGCGGGGGTGCGCGCCATGGCCTTGCAGGATCTGGACTGCATGGGCATCCGCCTCGATGAGGCCCGCAACCGCCAGGCGACAGACGGCAGGCAAATAGCAGTCATTTCGGCCGGACATTCAGCGGTCAAGATCCTCGTGGTGCCCACGGACGAGGAACGCATGATCGCCCGCGAAGCGCTGCGTGTGAAAAAACGGGACATCCTCGTGAGCGCCAGCGAGGCCTGCCGTGACACCCCCATTCCCATTGAGGTGTCCGCCCATCACATCCATCTGTCGCAGCCGGATGTGGAGGCGCTTTTTGGCGCCGGCCATCAACTCACCAAGCATGCGGACCTCTCCCAGCCCGGACAGTATGCCTGCAAGGAGCAGCTCACCATTCTGGGACCCAAGGGCAGAATCGAAAGGGTGCGTGTGCTTGGACCCGCGCGCAAAGCGACGCAGGTGGAGATCGCGATGACGGAGCAGTTCAAGCTCGGCATTCACCCGCCCATCCGGGAGTCGGGTGATATCGAAGGCTCGCCCGGCTGCACCCTGGAAGGCCCCAACGGCAGCCTCGCCATCGCCAAGGGCGTCATTTGCGCCTTGCGGCACATTCACATGACACCCGCCGACGCCCTGCGCTACGGCCTGCGGGACAAGGCCACAGTGCGCGTGCGCGTGCAGGGGGATCGCGAGTTGATTTTTGGCGACGTGCTCGTGCGCGTGGACCCCAACTTCGCTCTCGCCATGCACATCGACACCGACGAGGCAAACGCCGCCAACCTCCAAAATGGCGCCCAAGGGTACATCGACGGCATCCAAGGAGAGGCCTGACTTTCCGCAATGCTTGAGCGCGACGCCGGCAGGAGCAAACCAAATGAAAGATGCTTGGTTTCATCGCCAGCCGGACTAGAGTTTCGCCCGCATGACGTTATCAAAAGCAGTCCGCTTCATCGTTCTCACCGGCGCCGCATGCGCGCTGAATGCCTGCGGCCTTGTTGGACTTCGCCAGCAAGTGGAAAGCCTGGAGTCCATGGGCTCCATCACTGTCGAAATCACCCCGCATCCCGCCAGTGATCATCCCACTTACGCGCTGGCATGGCGCATGGAGGATGGCGCCCGCAAGGATTCGGCCGGGTTCCAGCGCGTGCGTGCGGATGGCATTGCCGCCTTCAGCCTGAAGCTGGACAGCGTCTTCCGAGTGGGTGCGTTCACCGATGAAAACGGGAATGGCGCCTTTGATGCGGGTGAGCCGCTTGATTTCATCAAGGACGCGCGGCCGGTGTCCTTGTCGGAACCGTCGGCTGCGCCTCGCATTCTAAAACTGGCGCTGCATCGCGGGCATGAGCTCCCGCCGGGCACCGTCCTCCAGGTGCCCAAGGGCAACAAGGAACTCGGCGGCCAGTTGAATCTCGCACTCGGAGAAGTGGCATCGCTGGACGACAAGCAATTCGAGCCTGATGCAGGTGGCGCCGGCCTTTGGCGGCCCCTGAATTTCCTCTCGGACAACCGGATGGGATTGTACCTCACCGAGCCCTATGCGCCGGATCGCACGCCAGTAATCTTTGTTTACGGCATTGGCGGCAGCCCCCAGGATTGGCGTTACTTCATTGAAAATTTTGACCGCTCCAGGCACCAACTCTGGTTCTTTCACTATCCCAGCGGCATGAGACTGCCCCGTGTGGCGGGCGCGCTGGCCCTTTCATTGCGCGCCATGAAGCACCGCCATGGCTTCTCCGAGTGCCACGTCGTGGCGCATAGCATGGGCGGCTTGGTCTCGCGCGCCGCCATCTGCCAAGCCGTCACCGACGAGGGAGTGAACTTCATTCCCAAGTTCGTCAGCATCTCCACACCGTGGGGAGGCCACAAAGCCGCGGAGTCCGGCATTCGGCATCTCAAGAAACCGGTGCCTTCCTGGCTCGACGTGAGACCCGGCAGTGATTTCCTGCTCTCATTGTATGCCACTCCGCTGCCCCAAGGCACCACGCACGACCTCATTTACGGCTCCATCGAAAAGAGGTCGATGTGGATGAAAGAAGACAATGACGGCGTCGTCACCGTCGCGAGCGAGACGGACTTGCGAGTCCAGCGCAGCACCTCTTCGTTCACCCACCTGAAGCGCGAGCATGTAGAGATTCTCAATCAACAAGAGTGCCTCGACTTGGTGGAGGAGATCCTGGACAGATAACATCAAAGCGCCCGGTTGCGCGGAGCGGGGGAAGCGTTCATGCTGGCGCCATGAATCCGGAGGTCTTGGGAAAGGACGATCTTCTGCAGCGCTTGCAAGGGCAGGCGCCGCATGAGGCCGCAGAAATGCTTGTCGCCGCCAGCCCCGTCGTTTCGGTGGAGGTCCTGCAGAATCTCAATCCCATGGTGGCCCAGCAAATCCTCCAGGAGATGCAGGATGTACAGCGCTGCGAGATTCTGGCCACGGCGCCCGTGGAGAAAGCGCGCCAGTGGATGAGCAACCAAAGCTACCCCGAGGACAGCGTGGGCTGGTTGATGGAGCCCGCCGTCGGCATCTTCCGCCCGGGCATGACCGTCGAGGAAACAGTCGAAGGCCTGCGCAAACTGACCCAGCGCGCTTTCATCACCTACGGTTACATCACCGACGAGACCAACAAGCTGCTCGGCATCCTCGTCATGCGCGACCTGCTGCTGGCCAAACCCGGGCAGCGCTTGAGCGACATCATGTACACCCGCAACTTGTTCTCGCTGCAGCCAGACATGGAACTGACCGAGGCGATGCGCGCCACCGTGAACCGCCATTTCCCGGTCTATCCAGTTTGCGACAACGACGGCCGCCTGCTGGGTCTTGTGCGCGGGCAGAATCTGTTTGAGGCGCGCGCCATTGAAATCAGCGCCCAGGCCGGAGCCATGGTCGGCGTTGAGAAAGAGGAGCGTCTTTCCACCCCCGTGCTGCGCAGCCTGCGCTTTCGCCATCCCTGGCTGCAAATCAACCTGCTGACCTGCTTCATGGCGGCGGCGGTGGTGGCCTATTACCAGCACACCCTGGACCGCCTCGTCATCCTGGCGGCTTTTCTTCCCGTGCTCGCCGGACAAGCCGGCAACACCGGCTGCCAGGCCCTGGCTGTTGCTTTGCGCGGTTTGACGCTCGGCGATCTGCGCGAGAGCGAGGAAAAGCGACTGGTGATGAAGGAAGGGTTGCTCGGTTTGCTCAATGGCATCCTCGTCGGCATCACTTCCGGTGTGGGCATGTGGCTGTATGCCTCCTGGGAGGGCAATCCCGCCGCCGCGCGTTTGGGCCTGGTGGTTTTTGTGTCGATGGTCGCCAGTTGCATCGTCTCCGGTGTCGCCGGCGCCTGGATTCCTCTGCTGCTGCGCCGCCTGGGAGCGGACCCTGCCACCGCGTCCAGCATCTTCCTGACCACTGCCACCGATGTGTTTAGCATGGGCGTTTTCCTATCGCTTGCGACTGCTTTGATCCCCTGAAAAAGCCGTCCGTTTGAATGTTCGCGCTCGTATCCCGTCCAAGGATTGCGCCATCCACTTCGCGCTCATCCAAACCAACCCCAAAAATCCCATGAAATACACCTTTCTCATCCTTCTTTGCGGGGCTTCGCTGGTGTCCTGCGGCACCGGTCCGAATGCACAAACTGGCACAGTCCTTGGCGCCCTCGGCGGCGCGGCAGCCGGCGGCATCATCGGCCATCAATCGGGCCGCGGCCTGGAAGGCGCCGCCATCGGCGCAGGCGCGGGCGCGATCGGCGGCAACATGATCGGCAACGCCCAGGATCAGCGCAACGCCCAGCGCTACTACAACTCGGGTCCCTACTACCGCTCGCCCTATTACCGCTATTGATTGAGGCCAGCCGCTTGAAGACGCCGGATGGACAAACCATCCGGCGTTTCTTTTTCAGCGATGCTCGATCACATCTGAGGTGACAAACCGCACCTTCGGCAGCGTGGCGTACTTGTCGGTCTCGCCGCGGTAACCTGCCGGGCATAGGACGGCTGTCGTGTAGGCTGTGGCGTCGAGGCCAAGCAATTCGTCAAATTTCTCCGGCACGAAGCCCTCCATCGGACAGGTATCGACACCGAGCAGCGCTGCCGCCAACATGAACTGCCCAAGAGCAATGTAGCTCTGCTGCTTGGCCCAGTCCCGCAGCCAGCCCTTTTCCTCGCCTCCTTGGCGAAAGCCGGCCACCATTTTGCGAAAGCCCAGCAGCGCCTCCGGTGTGCCACCGCGCACCTCGATCATCCGCCGGATGTTCGCGTCGATGTGATCCTCCGGCATTTGGCGGTGGGTCGCCAGCACGAGCAAGTGAGAGCAGTCGGACACTTGGCGCTGGTTCCAGGCATGTGCCACCAGGCGCTCCTTCAATTCCTGATCCTCTTTCACCACGATGAACTTCCACGGCTGCAGGCCAAAGGATGAGGGCGTGAGCACCAGGCTTTCCTCCAAAACAGACCAAACATCATCAGGGATTTTTTTCGCGGGATCGAAGACTTTGCAGGCATAACGCCATTTGAGGGTTGAGAGGATGTGATCTGGACTCATGAGAAATCAAGGCGACTCGGCGGCGGGTTCGGACACTTCAAAATAGTCGTCCTCGGCAATGTCCGGAATGCCGACAACAAGCACCCGCATGCGGCCGCGCGCACCATGCACCACCCCTGGCGGGATATGAACCAGGGAGCCTCGGGACACCGGATGCTCGGTTCCATCCAAGACCACGCTGCCCGCCCCGTCCAACACGTAATAAAGCTCCGTCGAACGCTTGTGGTAATGCAAGCGCGCGCCATCGATGTCCACCGCATGTGCCCAGGCGGCAGGATTCAGTGCGGCATCCTCGACGCTGAGCAGCCGGTCGCGCCAGCCGCAGGTGCTTCGTTCGCGCGGGGTGTGTCCCTCATGCCGCACCAGCAGGGGTCCAGCGGCATCCGCAGGCTTTGTTTCAGACATGGCGTGATGCTGACCGTCAGCGCCATCACGCGCAACCAAAAGCTTGCCGATTTCAGGCTGGCGGCAGCCTGCCTCCTCGGGCATCGTTGGCGCATGGCCATCTGCAAACCTCTCTGCACGCTTCTGGCTCTTCTTTTCCTGGTTCAATGCGCCGGCCAGCGGACGTGGCGATACGAGTACGTGCCCGGCAAAACCGCTGTGGTGCGCGGACGCTACGCCGTGCCTCCGCCCGGTCTGCCAGCGCCGGTGCAACGCGCCATTCACGCGGGCAACCTGATCGCCGGCAGACCCTACAAGTATGGCGGCGGCCACCGTTCGTTTCAGGACACGGGCTACGATTGCTCCGGCGCGGTGTCCTATGTCCTGGCCTTCGCCGGCCAATTGCGCGCGCCCACGACCTCCAGCGCGCTGCGCCACTTTGGACGCTCCGGTGAGGGCAAACACATCACGGTGTATGCGCGCAATGGCCACACCTTCATCGAGGTCGCCGGCCTGCGCTTTGACACCGGCTACAATGGCGACGCCAAAGGCCCGCACTGGACCACCCGGCCCCGTCCGCTGAACGGCTTCAAAGCCAGGCATCCCCCCGGTTTGTAAGGTGGCGCTTTTTACCGTGCAAAATCGCGCCGTCCTGACACCTTGCCCGTCTCATGGACGTCAACGCCCCGCTCATTGACCTTTACAGCGACGATCACTTCATGCGCGAGGCGCTGCGCCTGGCACGCCGGGCTGCCGCTCAGGACGAAGTGCCCATCGGCGCGGTGATTGTGCATGATCGCCATGTCATCGCGCGATCCTGGAACCAAGTCGAGACGCTGAAGGACGGCACCGCCCATGCTGAGATGCTCGCGCTCACCCAGGCGCAAAGTGTCATGGGCGACTGGCGCCTCACCGACTGCGATCTTTACGTCACCAAGGAACCCTGCCCCATGTGCGCCGGCGCTATCGTCCACACCCGCATCCGCCGCGTCATCTTCGGCTGTCCGGACCCGAAGGGCGGAGCCGCCGGCGGCTTCTGGAACCTGCTGCAAACCGACAACCTCAACCATCGCAGCGAAATCACTCCCGGTGTGCTCGCCGCTGACTCCGTGGACCTGCTCAAACAATTCTTTGCTGCCGCCCGCCGCCGTTCCGCCGAGGGTCGCGCCCACCAGAAAGGCGCCCCCAGCGCGGGGCCGCCTCTCTTTGACGGACCCTAACGCCACAGTTTCAAACGAGTGCCGGCAGGCGCAATCCGCGGAAAAAGCCAAGCGCGGTTGCGCTGGTTGTGGCGGCGAGTTCCTCCACCGGGCAGGCACGCAAGGCGGCCACCTTTTCCGCCGTCAAGCGCACGTGCGCAGGCTCGCTGCGTTTGCCTCGAAACGGCACCGGCGCCAGGTAAGGCGCATCCGTCTCCAGCATGAAGGAACCAGGCGGCGCTGCCGCCGCAACAGCCGGCATGTTGCCTCCATTCTTAAAGGTGACAATGCCCGTGAAGGAAATCACATGGCCCGCTTCCAATAAAGGTTTGGCCTCGTCCAGCGTCCCCGTAAAGCAATGGAACTGCGCCCGCAAACGCCCCTCAAAGGGCTCCACGGCCGCAACCAGATCTTCCCAACTGTCGCGATTGTGCAGCACGACGTTGAGATTCAACTCCACCGCCAGTTCCAGATGCAACCGCAGCACGCGCCGCTGCCAGGCCTGCCAGGCGTGAATGGTGTAACCCAAGGGCGGCGAGTGGTAATAGTCGAGACCAGTTTCACCCAGCGCGACCACCTTCGGATGCCGCGCCAGTTCGCGCAATTCATCCACCCAATTGTCATCGGTCACGCTATCCGCATCGCACGGATGAATGCCCGCTGCTGCATAGACATCCGGCTCCTGCTCGGCAATCGCCAGCACCGCGCGCGCGTTGGTCAAATCAACCGACGGCACCACCATCGCTCCGACACCCGCCTGCCGCGCCCGCTCCAGCACTTCAGGCAGCTCCGTTTTGAACTGCAGGCTCCCCAAGTGCGTGTGACTGTCCACCAAAACCATTGGATCAATTCTCCTTTTGTTGTTCTACCAGGCCGTCCCCGCCCGGCGCCGGAATGGTCCAAGCCGCCAGCCAGTCCTCTCCCATCCGCTTGAATCCGGCCTCCTCCAAACGCCGCTGCATGTCCGGAAAATGCGCCGCACCGTAGAACACAGCGAGCCGCTTTTTTCCCGCCGCAATCTCGCGCTCCAAAACTTCCAAAGCCACCCGGTTGCGCTCGCCGATGATGACTGTGCCGCCTGAGGCTTCAATGCCTGACATCAAACCTTCAATTTGATCAAACTCACGTCCGATCAGGCGCTTCAAATCATCCGAACCATCCTTTTTCATGAGGATCTGCATCAGCACGATCAACCCCGCCAGATCACTGCCCTGCCCTCCCCTGCCCGACGCTTGCTGCGCCGCCATCGCCTTCAACCACAGCCCGAGGAAGGTCTCCCGATTGTCGGCCTGCGACTGCTGGAACATCTCCAAGTCCATGTCCGCATGCACGAAGTTGGCCGCGCTGTAATCGATGCTTTCCAGTTGCCCCTTGAGTTTCAAGACCTCGCGCATCTTTTCCTGCAACGTTCCCACCCAGCCCAAAGAGGAATCAGAAGCGACCGCCCGGTCCCCAAGCGGTTTCCCCTGTGCCGGGCTGCCCACCAACTCGTAAAGCACCGCTTCGTAAGCCTTGAACCGTTCATTCAGCGCCGCGAAATAGGCCGCATCAGCCACGTGCACCGCGCCAACCAAATCGACCCGGACACCGTCAGGACGATTCATTTCCACCACGACCGTCTCCAGCCGCCCCTCACCAGTCCCCTCATCTTCAACAAAGCGAATGTGCTGAGGCGCCTCCGCAGGGCTCGCACTTGGCGCACTCTGAACTTGTGCTGCCAGCCACCCCGGCAGGAGCAGGCAGGTCAGCGCGCGCGCCCACAGCCGCCAGCGCGATGTTCGCAAGGGCATCATTGGAACAAGCGATCAAAAAACTGGCGCATCTCCGCCCAGGACGCCTTGTCCGCTTTCTCGTCGTAAGCCACCCCTTTGGATGGATCATCGCCCGCCATCTTTTGGGTGAAGGCATGGACCACACCGGGATAACGCACCAGCTTGTAGCTCACCTTGGCGTCCTGCATCTCCTTTTCAAAATCCGCCACCTCCGCTTGCGGCACATGCGGATCGGCATCGCCGTGCAAGGCCAGCACTTCGCCTTTGATGTTTTTGGCATCCTCAGGCGTCGGCGAACTCAAACCGCCGTGGAAACTGACCACCCCCGACACCGGAGCGCCACTGCGCGCCAGTTCGAGCGCGCCGGTGCCGCCAAAGCAATAACCGATCGCCGTCACCTTGGCGGCATCCGTTCGTTCGTCCTTCAAAAGCACCTCCAACCCCGCGCGCAAACGCTCGCGGTAGAGTGAACGATCCCCCTTGTATTTGCCCGCTTCTTGCGCGGAAGCGGGCGGACCCGGCGGGCGCACCCCCTTGCCGTAGATGTCCAGCGCGAAGACATTGTAGCCGAGTTCCACCAGCATCCGAGCGCGCATCTTTTCATAATCAGTCAGACCCGTCCATTGATGCACGATCAGCACCGCCGGGCGTTTCCCCGCCTTCGCGTCGTCGTAAGCGTGGAAACCCTCGCAAGTGACACCGCCAGCCTCATACTCGACCGCCTTCTCCACCACCGCCGCCATGGACGCGCCCGCGCAACAGATGCCTGCCATCAAAAGGGAAAAAATGCGTTTCATCGCTCCTATTTACGCCTCCCAACAGCCCGTGCGTCAAGCTTTGATGTTGTCATAGTCCTCTCATGGACTCACCCGCAGTGCCGCCGGGCCGAGCTCCCAGGACCGCCCCGCCGCGCGCACCGCCAGCGCGGTGGCTCCTTTCGGCCAAAGAATCTCCGTCTGATTGGCGGGAAGCACCTGATGCAGCGTCCATTGATCATCGGCAAACGTCTGCACCGTCCACCAGCGCACCCGCGCGCGCGCGCCGGCGTCCGGCAGGCTCCAGACCGCCCAGCCTTGCTTGTTTCTCGCCTCGGCATTCAGCACCGGCGCCGGCAGCACGTCCTGACCCAGCCAGGGAGTCGCCGGCGGGATCGCCTTCATCTGGTAAGCGCGCGACTTCGTCAGATCCGCGATCTCCAGCGTGTTCTTCGCCAGCGAGCCAAAGTTCCAATGAAAGTGTCCCGGTGTCATCAGCGTCACCCGCTCCCGCACCACCGAGATCTGCCGCAAAATTTCCCCTGGTCCACGATCCTTGCCCACCCGATCCACCGCCATGCCCGGCCAGATGTGGCGGCGCAGACGGTTTTGCGCCAGCCACCAGTCATAGTAGGTCGTGAAGCTCAGTTTCGGCGGCTCGATGGGCCAATAAAGCTGGGGCACCAAATAATCCAGCCAGCCCTGTTGCAGCCACTTCAAGGAGTCCGCCGACAGATCCTCATAAGGATCGAGCCCGCCGCCGGTGCCCTCCGGCACATTCGGCCGCCACAAACCGAACGGACTGATGCCAAACTTGACGTGCCGCTTGATGCCCTTGATGCCCTCGTAAAGCTCCCGCACGAGGGTGTCCACGTTTTCCCGCCGCCAGTGACTTTTATCCAGCGTGCCCCCTGCTGCCACGTAGCGCTGGTAGCTGCCATCATCAGGAAACGGCGTCATCTTCCCGTTCGCACCCTTGACCGGGTAAGGATAAAAATAGTCGTCGATGTGAATGCCATCCACATCGTAACGACGTGTGACATCCAGCATCACCGCCAGGGTCTGGGCACGCACCTCCGGCAGGCCGGGATCCATCCAGTGATCGATTCCGTATTTCATCGTGCGCTGCGGATGCTTCTTGAGAATGTGCTCCGCACTCGCGGCATGTTTGTCCCCCGCCAGCGCCCGATAGGGATTGAACCAGGCATGCAACTCGATGCCGCGCGCATGGCATTCTTGGATGGCGAACTCCAGTGGATCCCAAACAGGCTCCGGTGCCCTGCCCATTTTCCCCGTCAAAAAAGGCGACCAGGGCTCGATCACGGACGCGTAGAGCGAGTCACCCGCTGGGCGCACCTGAAACACCAGCGCATTGAGCCGGAGATCCGCCGCCTTTTCGATGAGGCCCAGCAACTGCGACTGCTGGCGCGCCACGGGCAGGCCGGGCTCGCTCGGCCAGTCGATGTTGCGCACCGTCGCGATCCAGGCGGCGCGCATCTCGCGTGGAGGCGTCGGCGGCGTGCTGATCTCGTTCGCTGAGCACCAGGCGGACAACAAACCAAGCCACTTGAGGGACTGAAGGCAGCGCATCATCCGTCACCTTGTAGCGAGTTTCACGGCCGATGACAGGGCTTTTCACCTCTCTTTCCAGCATCAACCATTACCCAAAACAAATACTGTTTGCAAACTCCCCCCTGCCGCCTTTAATTGCGGTTCCACTCCTCCCGGAGAAGGGCAGATACCCAAGCGGCCAACGGGGGCAGACTGTAAATCTGCTGGCTTACGCCTACGCTGGTTCGAATCCAGCTCTGCCCACCACCTTGAAAATAAAGGGATTGTGAAACTTTTCGAATTGGTGGAAATTTTCTCGGCTTTTTGTGCTTGGACACTTCTTGGACGTTTTTCCGGTTCCGGCGCGTCTGTTTTGCAGCCTGTTCCGTGCATAGTGAATGGCAGCTTTTCGGGCTGGCTTGTGGCGCGGTTCCGGTCACTTGATTGCCGGTCTCACTCGTGACGAACGATAACCGTAACTGGGTTGAGCCGTCGCCAGATTGCGCGGGCGGTGGCGGGCATGGGTTCGTCATGGGGAACGCGCTGGTTGATGACGGCATACCACCAGGCGCGGGCGGCTTTTACGTCGGGATGTCCTTCGGGCGCGCGGCTCAACGCATCGGCGATGACCGGCGCATGGCGGGCAACGGCACAGAGGCGAGCATCAAGCGGATTTGCGGGCGCGGGGATGTTGAACACGGTGACGGGTTTCTTCCGGCTCATTGCAGTCTTGCGGCGCTGGGCTGAGGGTTACGGGATGGGGCAGGAATTGAAATTGACAAGGTTTTTAAGCTCGGCTGAGAGGACGCATGTTGGGAGGGGCGGGGTTTCAAAAGTCTCAAAGGTTTCAAAAGGGGGCTTTTGAGACTTTTGAAACGGGGGATAGGCCCTGCTCCGCCTCGAATCGTTTCAAGGACGAGGACGATTGTGACGCAAGCCCCTCGGAGCGCACGCGTCCCGCGTGCCTTTTTCGGCGTCCCGCCGAAAAGATTGAGCGCGGCGAACACGCAGGCTCAGCGGCCCTCGCCCAACTCGGTGTAGTAGCGCCGCACCAAGTCCCGGTAACTCGGCGGCACAGGATCACGATCGATCGGCACGGTGGGGTTCTCCGCGCCTTTGCGCGCCAGCTCCTCCAGCACGCGATCCCGCAATTCGACCAGCGGCTGGGTGATGCGTGCGCCAAGTTCGTCCGCTTGCGGCGGCAGATTGTTGCGGTGGTGATCGATGCGCATGGCGCGCGCGTTGTCGGAAATGCGCGCGGCTTCGTTGGCCAGCTCTGGATTGCTGAGCAGCTCCTCCACCATGCCCAGACGATCCGCCCAATCGCGAAAGCCTTCACCGGTCAGCGGTCCCTGATTGACAGCCTCTCCGGGTTCGTCAAAAAACCAGCCGCCCGCGTCGCCACCGCCGCCTCCGACATTGCGATTTCCACCCGCCGAGGGCGCTCCCGGACTGCGCTGCGCACCGCGCTCAGCCACACGCCCGCCCCTCTCGCGCGGCTCTTGACCCGCTTGACCCCGCTCTCCACCTTGCCTTGCCTCAGCGCCTTGGCCTTGCTGTTCTCCCTGACTGTTGCTTCGACCTGGCTGCCCGCCTGTTCCCTGGCCGCCCTCACGCTCGTTGTTCGCCAAGCCCTGCGACCGCCCGCCAGCGTTCGCGGATGAGCCTTCACCTTCCCTTCCCTCCTGCCCAGGTCCCGGCTGCCCACCTTTGCTCTCGCCATTCGCCTGCGCTTGTTGGGACTGATCTGAGGCATCGGACGGCTGCCCGTCCGGCTCCTTGCCTTGCTGTTCTCCAGCGGAGCGGCCTTGACCCGGCTGCCGTCCGTCCTGCTCCATGCCGCTCTCGCCCTTCGACTCAGCCTGCGCCACACCCTGACCCTCTTGACCCGACTGCGACGTCTGGCCCTCCTTCTCCGCCTCCTCAATCAAACGATCCAGCTCGCCGCGCGCCATGCGCAAGGCTTCCGCCTCGCTGCCCAGCACCGCTTCCGCAGCTTTCTCCACGTTGCGCGCCAATTGCTCCACCGCCGTGGCGGCCTTGCGTTCCGCCTCCTGGGCATCCGCACGATTGCCATAACGGCTTTGCATCCGCGCCTCCTCCAGTTGCTCCTCCAGTCCGCCGGTTTGAGCGCCGCGCACTGCCTCATACAAGCGGCGGGACAGCACCGGCTCGCCTGACTCCGCCTGCTCGCTGATCTGCTGCATGTTTTCCAGCAAGCCACCGACGCGCTCCTGCTGCGCCGCCAGTTCGCGCGAGACCTCCCCGCCAGCAAGCATGCGCTCCATCGCGTTTGAGGTGTCGCCGCTTCGATCCGGCTCCGGCGTCTTCTGGTCTTCGAGCGCCTCCGATATGCGCTCTTGTGCTTGCGCCACTTCCTGTACCTCCCGTTTCAGGCGGCGCATCTCCTCGGAAAAGCGACGCGCGGTTTTTTCGCGAAAATCCTCCTCCATCTGCTTCAACTCGCGCTCGGCCCGGGTAGCAGCGTTGGAGGCGGCAGTGAGGTTTTGCTCCTGCAATTGCTCAGTGGCGTCGAGTGCCTGCTCGCGCGCCTGGTCCAACTGCTCGCGCGTCTCCGCCAGTTGGGCGGCGTTGTCAGACTGCTGCATCTTGTCCTGCAGATCGTCGAGGTTGCGCAGCAAATCCTCCTGCTCCTGCTGCAAACGCTGCAACTGCTCCGCCAGCTCCTGCCGCTGCGACTCGGACTCCGCCTTCGCCATCTGCTCCTTCAGCTCCTGCATCTTCTTTGCCAGCGCCTCCTGACGGCGCGCCAGTTCCTTCAAGCGGTTGAGCACCTCCAGGTTCTCCTGCTGCTGGGGCGACTGCTCCGCCATCGCTTGCCTCTCCTCCTCATAGCGCTGCTCCTCCTGCTTCAACTCCAGGCTCATGATCTGCTCCTGGCGCTCCTGGGGGCTGCCGCCCGCTGACTGGCTGCGGTTCTGGCGGGTCACGAGGTGCTCGCGCTCGCCCGCTTGATAGAGCCATTGCAACGCCGCCTGCTCATGCTCCAACGCCTGAGTCAAAGCCGGGCGCTGCGCTTCCTTTTCAGCCTTTTCCAGCGCCTCGATCGCCTCGCGCATCGACTTCCATGCCTCCGTGAGCGCCTGCTTGATTTCGGCATCCTCAGCTTCCTCCATCTGCTCCTTGGCCTGCTCCAGCACCAGATTCTCCGACTCACGCACCACCGAGATGTCTTTGACTGCGTCCTGCATGGCACGCCCACTGCCCGTGTCGCGCATGAGCCGCCAGTTGGCGTTGACGACCTGTTTTTGCAGCTCCATCAGCTTGGCCGCCTGCTGGCCGCCTCCTGGCATGCCGCCGGGCGGTGGTGGCTCGGCTTCGCGGAAAATATCCTCAAACGGGCGCACCTGAGCGAAGAACATGTCGCTCAAGGCGCGCCGCACTTCGCCTTTGGGTCCAGTGTCTTCGGCCCAGAAATGATAGGAAACCAACTGGCGCGGCTGCGCGCCCTCGCGCTCGAGATTGATCAACTCGCTCAGATCGAGCTTCTTGTTGGGCATGCTGACCGCGTGACCGAAGACCACCTCGCGCGGCTGGCCCGCCACGGTCACGGTGGCTCCGCTGCGCATCACCCCGATGTCATCCCAAACCCGCGCCTCCACCGGCAGCTCCTGCAGGGCGGACACCTGCAAATCCCGCTTGGGAAACACGACCTCGATCCTGGCCAGCGTGTTCGGCTGCGCGGTCAGCGTGATCCAGGGCGGCTTCACGTTGGCGCGCTCCTTGTCATCGACCAGATGCAAGCGGTAGCGGCCGCTTTTCTCCAATCGCAGGCTGCCTTCGAGCACCAGCTCGCCCTCGGCGCCGGGCTTGAGCGGAATGCTGGTCTTGTCTTCGCCAAAAAGCTCGGCCTGCGCCACCGGCTTGTTCACACGCGCTTTGAAACGCAGCTCGGAAAACTCCGGCGCGGTCACTTTACGCGTGTTGCGCAGCTCGCGCTCTGACAGACCGGTGTGGGCGGGCGGCTTGATCACCACATCCAGGCTTTCCAGCTTCGGATACACAAACGTCGTCACCGCGTGGGAATCGGAGCGGGAACCCTCCGCCTCCACATGGTAGCGGAGGTTTTGCTCCACGCGCGGGATCATCGCGCCAAAGGTTTCGCCATCGACGCCGGCGCGCATTTCCACCGAGCCCAGTTCGGTGCCGTCGTAGGCCGTCCACACCAAGCGCGCTTCCGCCGGCAGGCGCGGCGCCATCTTCGCCTCCACCACCAAACGCGAATCCAGCTCCACCTCCACATCACCGGGAGTCACCACAAACGTAAGCGGCTCGTTCGTCTCAGGAAGCACCTGCACGTCCGCGGCAGCGGTCACTTCCGGCGCGGCATGAGGCCGCAGTTCCTGTCGCAGACTGACTGCGAGCCAGAGAAATGCTCCCACGAAAATCCAAACCGCCAGCGTCGCCCAGCGCGCCGCTGCTGCGAGACGCCGATGGGTCACGCCATCGATCCAATCCTGGCTGTCGCCTTGCTCCAGCGCCTCGCCAATGACGCGGCGTTCGAGATAGGGCAGCTCATCCGCTCCCGTTTTGCGATGATCAAGCAGCTCCACTGCCGTGATGAGGCGCGCATCGATCTCAGGATCGCAGGCCTCGACCCGCCGGGCCAGATCCAGGTCGGAATCGCGTTTGCGACCCGCCAGCCAGCGCGCCATCAAGGCCCATGCGGCCGCCACGACAGGCATGGCCCAGAGCGCGTGCAGCCAGCCAAAAGCGCCCTGCCATGCCAGCAGAGCGGTCACTGCCGCGGAAATCAGCAACGGCGCCACCACCGCGCGCCGACGCCTCAGCAACCGCAGCGCATCACGCACCGCGTCCAGCCTTTGTTGCAGCAGCAGGCCTTCAAGCATGGAATGGTAACCCCGGAATCACCGCACGGTTTTGTCCGCTGCCGTCACTCCGCCTCAATCACAACGCAGAAGCCGGGCCAAATATTGCCCCTTCCACGAAAACGGCTGCGAATTCCGCGCCGCAAACACGCATCAGACCGCCCTGCGTTTGCCCGATCCGCGCGCCACGGATTTGCGCCTGGTTTTGCCCCCCGAGCCCTTTCGCCCAGCCGCCAATTCGGCCGAAAAAAGCTCAAAAGGCGCGCCAGTGCCGCCGTCGAACTCGGCCGCTGCCATCAAACCAGCACGAGCCACCTCCTCGGCGGTCTTCGCCGTTTCATAGACCGCCTGCATCGCCCCCAGCGCAAAGTCGCGACCCGAGCCCGCCGCCCAAAACCGATGGAACTGCTGGCAGCTGCGGTAGGAATAGATGGCGAAGATGCCATGAGCATTTGCCGCCAGCCCGTAAAACTGTGTCGTCTCGTATTCCTCGTCATTGCGCGCATGCGCCGTCATGAAGTAGTCCGACTTCAGATATTGATGTGCATGGCGCAGGGTCTCGAAAATGGCGTCCGCCGAGGAAAAGTCGCGGGGACGCTCGGGGTTGGCGAAGTAACTGTTGAGCACCACCAAACTCGCCGAGGTGCCGGTCAGGCCGACGCAGGTGTCGCCGACCATGGTGATCTTCGAATGATTGGCGACGTGATGCGACCTCTGGCGCAGGCTGCCCAGGCTGCTCATGGTATCCGCCCCCAGGCAGACCATGCCGTTTTTTTGCGCGACAACGATCGTGGACATGACCGCCCCACTAGAGCAGTCTGAGGGCAAACCACAAGCGCGATGCGCCAGGTCCGCCGGGAATAAACCCCGCGCTTCCCGCCTCGCATGACCGGCACGTTTTGCAGCGGCGCCTTTCCCGATTTCCCCAATCATGTCCCTCAGTCCCCACGAATACGAATCGCTGGTCGCAGCGCACTACGCGCAGCTCTATCGCTTCGCGCTCAGCCTGGCGCGCAACGAGGCTGATGCGGGTGATTTGACCCAGCAGGCGTTTTATCTGCTCGCAACCAAAGGCGGGCAGATCCGCGACCAAGGCAAAGCCAAAAGCTGGCTCGCCACCACGCTTTACCGCGAGTTTCTCAACAGCCGCCGGCGCAGCAATCAATTTGAGCAGGTGTCCGTCGAACAAGACGCCGCCGAGCTGCCAGCGATTGAGCCAGACCTGGCCCGCCAGCTCGATGGCGCGGCCGCCATGGCCGCCTTGCAAGACGTGCCTGAACCTTACCGCGCACCGCTCAGCCTGTTCTACCTGCAAGACCATTCCTATCAGGAAATCGCTGAAATCCTCGACATCCCCATCGGCACCGTCATGTCCCGCCTGTCCCGCGGCAAAACCGAATTGCGCCATCTCCTGGCCGACCAGCCGAATGCCGCCTCGAACATCATTCCCCTGCGCGCCCGCGCCCAATGAATCGCCCAGTCATGAACACCGAATCGATCCAAATCCGGCTTCAACTCCAGGTCATGCGCCCCAATGGCCAGGACACGGGTGACCCCGCCCTGGCTGAAGCCTTGCAGCAAGCCGCCGGCGACCCGGCCCTGAAGCAATGGCTCGCGCGCGAGCAGGAGTTCGACCGCGCCTTCGCCACCGCGCTCGCCTCGGTGCCGCCGCCGCCCGCGCTGCACGCCACCATCCTGGCCGGCGCCCACGCCAGCCGCCGCGCCAGCCGCTGGCGGCGCACCGCCCGCATCCTGCTCAGCGCCGCCGCCAGCGTCGTGCTGCTGGCCGGCATCGCCGGATTCTGGCTGCGTCCTGACTCGGCCTCTGCCGATTCCCTCGCTGAATTCCGCTCCAGCATGATCCATGCCCTTGAAGAAACCAATCCGGTCCAGCACAAAACACCGCAGGCCGAGAACGCCCGGGTCTGGCTGGCTGCCCATCACGGCATCGCTGATCCCGACATTCCGCCGGGTCTGTGCTCGCGGGAAACCATCGGCTGCAAGGTGTTCGAATGGAACGGCACCAAGGTCACGCTGATCTGCTTCCGCCCCTGCCCCAGCGGCAATCCCCAGTCCGCCTCCGCCCATCTCTTTGTCGTCGATGAAAACGACGCGCCTGCGCTGCTTGACTCCGCATCCAGGCAGTTCGCCCAAACTGAGGCCTGGGCCAGCGCGGCCTGGACACAAAACGGCAAGTTCCACCTGCTGCTCAGCCGCAGCGCCATGCCACATCTGCAAAGCCTGTTCGACGGCTGAGTGACACGCGTTCCCTCTCATTCGGTGACGAGTAGGAGGACGGACAGAACCCAACGGCAGCGCGAGCGCAACATCGGACATTAGATCATTTAATCGGGAAAAAGGCGTGCATTCGAGCCGTTTCATGGCTTCCCTTTTCCCGATGACCAGCCCCACCTCCCGCAAATCTCCCAGCAACGCCGGCCGCAACATGGCGCTCATCGCCGCCTTCCTGGGCTGGTTGTTCGACGGCTTTGAGATGGGCCTGTTCCCGCTGATCGGCAAACCCGCCTTGCAGGATCTGCTGGCCGCCTCCACTTCGCCAGAGGTGCTCGCCGCCTCCCTGGACCGCTGGTTCAGTGTCATCATCGCCACCTTCCTGGTCGGCGCCGCCACCGGCGGCGTCTTTTTTGGCTGGCTGGGCGACCGCATCGGCCGGGTCAAGGCGATGTCGATCAGCATCTTCACCTATGCCATCTTCACCGGCCTCTGCGGCTTCGCCACCGAGGCCTGGCACATCGCCATCCTGCGCTTCATCGCCTCGCTCGGCATGGGCGGCGAGTGGGCGTTGGGCGTCGCCCTGGTCAACGAGCTCTGGACCCGCGGCAACCGCGCCCTGGTGGCCGGCGCCATCGGCGCGGCGGCCAACATCGGCTACCTCCTCGTGGCCCTGCTCAGCCTGAGCATGAACACCTTCATCGACACCATGCGTTCCTGGCTTTTGGCTGCCGGCGCCAGTGAGGGCATGGCAGGGTGGCTGCTCGACCATCAGGCCTGGCGTTTCCTCATGCTCAGCGGCGCATTGCCCGCCGGCATCATCTTCCTCATCCGGCTGTTCGTGCCGGAGTCGGACAAGTGGGAGGAGGAAAAGGCCGCCGGCAAGACCAGTCACTGGAGCACTCCGGATCTCAGCGGTGTTTTGCTCGGCGCCATCGTCGCGCTGATGGTCATCTGGTCGTGGTCGCCGATGGGCATTGAAAAAGGCATCACCACCCCCATCGCCGCCATCATCACCGTGGTGGGTTTTGCAGTGATCGCCTGGGGTTACCTGCTGCCGGTCCGGCGCTACCTGAAGCGCGCCTGCGCGGCGGGCAGCATCACCGCCGACAGCCAGTCCACCGTGCGCCGGAACCTCGTGCTCGGCGCCAGCCTGGCCGGGATCGCCCTGCTCGGCACCTGGGGCGCCACCCAGCAATCCGCCAAGTGGTCCACCTCCGCCGACCTCGATCCCAACGGCCACCAAAACATCGCGCAGTGGACGCAGATCGCCACCTCCATTGGCGCCATCCTTTTCGCTTTCTTCGCCCCCATCGTCGCCGACATGCTCAACCGCCGGGTTACCTACGTGCTGATGTGCGTCAGCTCGCTCGCCGCAGCGCTGCTGTTCTACCAGACAAACACCGTGATCAATGGCTGGTTCTTCACCACGGCCTTCTTGATGGGAGGCATCACCGCCAGCTTCTACGGCTTCTTCCCGCTCTATTTGCCGGAGCTTTTCCCCACCGCCGTGCGCGCCACCGGCCAGGGTTTCTGCTTCAATGTCGGCCGCATCATCGCCGCCATTGGCGGCCTGCAGATCGCCAATCTGGTGGGTGTCTTCGGCACTTCCGCCAACGCCTACTCCGCGCTCTGCGCCATTTACCTCGTCGGCATGATCGTGGTCTGGCTGGCGCCGGAGACGAAGGGCAAACCCTTGCAGTGAGACCGCGCCACAGCGGCTCCATCAGGCAAATTTTTTCTTCAGCGCCGCCACCACTGGCGGTGGCACAAACAGCTCGATCTGCCCGCCCAGGCGGCCGATCTCCTTGACGATGCGCGAGGAAATGTACGTCAGCTCCTCGCGCGGCATCAGGAACACCGTCTCCAGATGCGGCTCCAGTTTCCGGTTCATCAACGCCAGTTGAAACTCAAACTCGAAGTCCGAAACCGCGCGCAGCCCGCGCACCAGCGCCACCGCCTGCTGCTGCCGGGCAAAATCGACCAGCAACCCTTCAAACGGCATCACGCGAACGCTCGGCAGATGCCCGGACACGGCCTTGATCAGCCCCACCCGCTCCTCCAAGCTGAACAGGCTCTGTTTGTTGTTCTCCCGCGCCACACCGACAATGACCTCGTCAAACAATCCCGTGGCGCGCTCCAGCACGTCGAGATGCCCGTTGGTGATCGGATCAAAACTGCCTGGATAAATGGCGCGGCGCATGTGGAGCTGAGGGAAACAAAAACAACGGACTCGACTGTAAGGGTCTTCAACGATGCTGCAAAGCGCGATTTCCGTTCCCGATTGGGCTCAACTCCGCGCCACTCGAATCAATGGCAGGAGGCATCGGAAGCACCCGTCTCGCACGCTCACAACACGCAAGCGCGATGCGTTGCTTTAAATAGTGTCGTCATGAGATGGCAGCTCTCATGGCATTCTCCACCAAGTGCCGGAGCTTGTAGAGATGCCGGTCATGCTCGCGTTGCTCCTTGCGGTTGGATTTGGGTGGAATGACAACCTCCATGCCGCTGGCTTTCGCCGCCTCGACAATGGCATCGGTATCGTAGCCCTTGTCGGCAATGAGGGCGCCGGCTGCGAGGTCTTCCATCAACGCAACAGCTTGTGTGCAATCCGCCACGGGACCCGCTGTAACAAGGACTCGGACCGGCATGCCAGGCGCATCCACGGCCAGATGTGTTTGGGTGTTGCGCCCCCTTTTGTCAGGCCGATGGCCTCGTTGCCGCCAACCGCTTGCCCGCCGCCGTCTGGCTGCGCTTGCGAAACACACTCGGCGCGACACCGCGCGCAGCCAGGAAGCGCCGGTTGAAGTTCGCCAGGTTGTCGAAGCCGCAGTCCAGCGCGATGTCGCTCACCGTGCGCTCCGGATGCTCGATCAGCAGCCGGCAGGCGCGGCCCACGCGCAGCTCGTTCACATACTGCGGCACCGTGCGCCCGGTGCGGCTGTGGAAAAAACGGCTGAACGCGCCCTCGCTTAATGCCGCCAGCGCCGCCAGCGTGCGCCGCTCGATCTTCTCCGTGTAACGCGCGTGCAGGTAGGAGCAGACCCGCTCCATGCGATCCTGATCCTCGCTGCGCAGCACCGGCTCGTAAGTGGCTGAGGCTAGTGCCTTCAAATCGCCCGCGCCCGCCGCCAGCCGCGCCAGCACCGTCAGCAATTCCAGCAAGCGCTCCAATCCTCCCAGCTCCGGCAGCCTCCGCATCCGTTCCGCCACCTCGTCACGCGTCGTGCCGCTCACCACCAGACCGCGCGCGGCGCGGTGCAGCAGCGACCGCACCGCGTCCATCTCCGGTTTGGCCATGAAATCCCGCCCCGCGAACTGGTCGTCAAAACGCACGATCACCGCATGCGCCTCGCTGCCCGCGTCCGCCGCCTGATGCCAGACGTGCGGCAGGTTCGCGCCGACCAGCACGAGGTCGCCATCTGCCAGCTCGCCGAGGTGATCCCCCACCAGCCGGTGCCCCTGGCTGCGCAGCGCCAGGGTGATTTGGTGCTCCGGATGAAAGTGCCAGCGCGTGCCGTAGTCCGTCCCCCGCACCACTTCGCAATGGAACGATTCGCCGACGCCGACCGGTACCTTCTCAAAAACTGGCTTCATGCCAACATAACGCCGGCCAGCACCGCGATTTCACGCGCCTCAAGGCAGCGCTGCCACAATCGCCGCGCCCATCTCCGCCGTGTTCACCAGCTTCGTGCCGGGCGCGTTGGTGAAAATGTCGCCCGTGCGCAAGCCGTCTCCGATCACCTGCCGCACCGCCGCTTCGATGCCTGCCGCTTCCTGCTCCAGGCCCAAAGAGAAGCGCAGCAGCAGCGCCGCCGACAGGATCTGCGCGATCGGATTGGCAATGCCCTTGCCCGCGATGTCCGGCGCCGTGCCGCCGCTCGGCTCATACATGCCAAAGTAAAGCCCGTCGCCTTTTGGGCGTCCCAGGCTGGCGCTCGCCAGCATGCCCAGGCTGCCCGCGATCATCGCCATCTCGTCGCTGAGGATGTCGCCAAACAAATTCTCCGTCACCAGCACGTCAAAGCTGCGCGGCGCCTTGATGAGCTGCATCGCCGCGTTGTCCACGTAGAGATGCGCCAGCGTCACGTCCGGATACTGCTTCGCCACCTCGATCATCGTCTCCCGCCACAGCACCGAGTTCGTCAGCACGTTCGCCTTGTCCACGCTGGTCACGTGCTTGCCGCGCGCCTGCGCCGCCTTGAACGCCACGTGGCCGATGCGCTCGATCTCGCTTTTCTTATAAACCATCGTGTCGATCACCTGGATGTCGCCGTCCGGCAGCGTCTCGCGCGACTTCGGCTGGCCGAAATACAGACCGCCCGTCAGCTCCCGCACACAAAGCACGTCAAAGCCGCCCTCCACCAAGTCCGCCCGCACCGGCGAGGACGCCGTCAGCGCCGGGTAGCAGATGCCCGGCCGCAGGTTGGCAAAGAGACCGAAGTGCTTGCGCAGCGGCAGCAAGGCCCCGCGCTCCGGCTGCTCGTTCGGCGGCAGGTGCTCCCACTTCGGACCGCCCACCGAGCCAAACAAAATCGCGTCCGCTGCCTCGCAAACCTTCACTGTTTCCTCCGGCAGCGCCTTGCCCGCCGCGTCGATCGCGGCGCCGCCGACCAGTTGCGGGCTGAAGGAAAATGACACACCGGCGCGGGAGGCGACGACCTCCAGCACCTTGAGGGCCTCGGTCATCACTTCGGGACCGATGCCGTCGCCGGCGAGGACTGCGATGGAATAAGAACGGCTCATGAGGGGCGCAAGCTGAGCGCAAGACCCCGCGTCGGGCAAGTGGCGAGTGCTCCTTTCCCCATTCCTCGGAAAAACCCTGCGGTGGCTGCATTTTCACTTTTTCCGCTTTGCCATTTTTCCCTGGCATCGTTATTCAACCAGCACCCCGCCCCCCGAAGCGCATGTCTCACCCTTTCCTCACTCCCGATTTTCACATCCGCTGGTCCACTCTCGCCACGGAGAGGGTCCAAAGCGACATCCAGACCGCGCTCGATCAAGCCGCCGCCAACCTCGACACCTACCTCGCCCAGGACCGCGGCCGCATGACCTTCGAATCCGTCGTCCTCGGCCTCGACGAAACCACCCGCCAGCTCAACGAAGCCTGGGGCCTCGTCCAGCACCTCGACTCCCTTTGCAACTCCCCCGCCCTGCGCGCCGCCCACCACCAGATGCTGCCCGCCGTCAGCGCCTTCTTCGCCAAGATCCCCCTCAACGCCGACATCTGGGATCTCCTCCTCACCTACAGCAAGACCGAGGCCGCCGCCCAGCTCACCGGCATTCAGCGCCGCGCCCTGGACGAGACCATGGACAGCTTCCGCCAGCACGGCGCCGAGCTGCCCGCCGACAAAAAAGCCCGCCTCGAGCAGATCGAGGCCGAGCTCTCCCAGGTCACCCAAAAATTCTCCGAGAACGTCCTCGACTCCACCAACGCCTGGGACCTCGTCATCGATGACGTCTCCAAGCTTGCCGGCCTCCCCGCCAGCACCCTCCAGGCCGCCCGCCAGGACGCCGAAAGCAAAGGCCACGGCACCGCCGAGTCGCCCAAGTATCGCCTCACCCTCAAGGCGCCCTCCGTCATCCCCGTCCTCGAATACCTCGAAGACGACGCCCTCCGCCATCAGGTTTGGCAGGCCTACTCCCAGGTCGCCAGCCAAGGCGAGCACGACAACACCGCCCTCGTCTGGCAGATCCTCGCCCTCCGCCACGAAAAAGCCCAGCTCCTCGGCAAACCCCAGTTTGCCGACCAAGTCCTCCAGCGCCGCATGGCCCGCAGCGGCGAGCGCGCCCTCCAGTTCATCGACAACCTCCAGAAGCGCGTCCGCCCCGCCTTCGAAAAGGAAACCCACACCCTACAGGAGTTCCGCGCCGACGCCACCCACCGCGAGGCCGGCCTCTTCCAGCCCTGGCAGGTCGCCTTCTGGGCCGAAAAACAGCGCCGCGCCGAGTACGACTTCGACCCCGAGGAACTCCGCCCCTGGTTCCCCATGGACAAGGTCCTCAGCGGCATGTTCCGCCTCGCCGAGATGGTCTTCGACCTCCGCATCCTCGAGCGCGACACCCTCTTCATCGCCCCCGGCGCCGCCACCCCACCCCCCGTCAGCACTCGCCCGGACCAGCCCGGCTCCGTCGAAGTCTGGGACCCCGAGGTCAAGTTCTTCGAAGTCCGCAACGAAAAAGGCACCCACATCGGTTCCTTTTACGCCGACTGGCATCCCCGCGACTCCAAACGCGGCGGTGCCTGGATGAACTACCTCAAAATGGGCGTCCCCCCCGCCCATGGCGAAGACCGCCGCCTCCACCTCGGCCTCATCTGCGGCAACATGACCCCGCCGCTCGACGGCAAACCCGCCCTGCTCACCCACGACGAAGTCTGCACCGTCTTCCACGAGTTCGGCCACCTCCTCCACCAGCTCCTCGGCAGCGTCGAAATCCCCGCCCTCAACGGCGTCAACGTCTATTGGGACTTCGTCGAGCTCCCCTCCCAGCTCATGGAAAACTTCTGCTGGGAGCGCGACAGCCTCGACCTCTTCGCCCGCCATCACGAAACCGGCGAGCCGGTGCCGCAGCGGCTCTTCAAAAAGCTTGTCGCCACCCGCAACTTCCGCAGCGCCGCCGCCATGATGCGCCAGCTCTCCTTCGGCAAGCTCGACCTCGAACTGCACATGCACCATGCCACCGACAGCAGCACCGATCTCGACGCCCTCGCCCGCCGCCTGCTCGACGGCTACCTCATGCCCTTGAAAACCGAGCCCCCCACCCTCCTCCGCCGTTTCACCCATCTCTTCGGCAGCCCCGAAGGCTACGCCGCCGGCTACTACAGCTACAAATGGGCCGAAGTCCTCGACGCCGACGCCTTCACCCGCTTTCAGCAGGACGGCGTGCTCAACCCCCACGTCGGCCGCGACTTCCGTGACAAAATCCTCTCCCGCGGCAACTCCGACGACCCCGCCAAACTTTTCCACGACTTCATGGGCCGCGACCCCGACCCCGAGGCCCTCCTCGCCCGCAGCGGCCTCGCCTGAGCCGCCATTGTAGCTGGCCTCTGCGGGCCGGCTCCCACCGAATGAGCTGCAGCCGGGAGCTCTGCCTTCGGCAGCCGCATGGCTTTCCCGCCGACACCCACCAAGCGGAAAAAACATCAGCCGGAATGCCGCTCCCGCCCACCGCAAATTGTGACGAAGTCGAAACGTCACTTGACCTCTACTGCGCTTTCAGCGCAACATGCTGCGGAATTCCTCCGCATCACGACATGCAAATCCAACTCGATAAAGCACGCAAGCTGATCGACCGGCTTGAACAAACCCTCAACGAGACCGCCAACCACACCGCCTCCGCGCGCGAAGTCATGGGGCAGTGGCTCACCAAAGGCGAGGCCACCCTGCGCGCCCGCAGCGCCCTCGCCCTCAAGCAAGTCCGCCGCCGCGCCGACCGCTTCTCCGAAGCCCTCGCCGACCTCGAGAAAAGCTTCGCCAAATCCCTCGACAAACTTACCGCTCAGGTCGAGGCCAAGCCCGCCGCGAAAAAGGCCCCGGCAAAAACCAAAAAGGCCGCTCCCGCCAAGAAACCGGCGGCCAAAAAAGCCCCGGCAAAAAAGGCCAAACCCGCCGCCAAGTAACCCCCGCTGGCCGGAGCCACCCGATCAGGTCGTAGGCGAAGGCAGGCACGCCGTCGGGATTTCCCTCCGTTCAAAATCCGGCTTGCAACTTCGGCGCGGATGTCGTGTTAATGCCTGCATGTCCTTCTCCCGACTGCTTCTCCCGCTGGCTGTTTTGTTGCTGAGCCTCAGCAAGGCCGATGCCCAGCTCGTTGTTTACAAGCTCCAGTTCGAACCGACCGGGGAGAGCATCAACTACCGCAGCTACCAAAGCGGCTATTACATCGCACCGATGACCGGCGGCACAGGCAGCCTGGTGCTGCTGCTGACCATCGACGGCATCAAGCAGTACTTCGCGTATGAGGACTTCGGCGAGATCTTCGTGGCGCTGAACGGCGACGCGCGCAAAACGGTTTTCACCGCCACGGCAGCCAACACGGTGTCCACGACGACCTTTTACGCCATCGGCGACGCGAACGAGAAGGTGCTGGTGGAAAGCCGGGCGGCGGAGAGCCAGGTCTATGTGGCTCCGAGATTGACCGGTTACTCGGTGAGCGCGGACAGCGAGCGCGACCTGCCCTTTTCCAGCGCGGGCTCCACCGATGTGGGGGTGGCGGGCGCGGCCTACCTGCACGGGACTTACGACGAAGGACGCACGGCGGAGGCGAATCGCGAAAGCCGGACGCTGGAGGATGAAGTGGCTGATCTGGTCGCCTACCTGACGGAGAAAGGCTACACGGACGGCCTCGCCCTGGATGGCGGGAACGGCGGCACAGGTGGTGGTGGCACCGGGACAGGCGGCGCGGGCACCGGAGCGGGCGGGACCGGCACAGGTGGTGGAACGGGCACGGGCGGTGGCGCCCGCTAAACGGCAAGGCGCTTGACGCCGCCGGCGGGGCGAGTGATTACAGGCGCGATGAGTTCTCCTGCCGTCACCCTGGTCCGCCGCACTGCGCTGGCGGAGGCTGTTTCCTACCTTGTCTTGCTCGGCATCGCCATGCCGCTGAAGTACCTGGCAGGCCAGCCGCTGGCGGTGCGCGTGGCGGGCATGGCTCACGGGCTGCTTTTCATCCTGCTCTGCTGGGCGCTGTGGCGCGCCCATGCGAAGGCGGGCTGGTCGTGGGCGCGTTGCGCGTTGGTGCTTTTTGTGTCCCTGCTGCCCGTCGTACCGTTCTTTTTCGACCGGCGCATCCGCCAGTGGGAGACGGAGGCCCCTGCCCGCGCCTGAAACGCGGGTCCGGCTCCGCCAAAAAGCGAGCCCACTGCAAACGAACCGCAGAACAGGTCAATTCAGCGGAAGCCAGCGCCCCGCGGTGGCGGAAGGTAGGAGTGTTCTTTCGACGTCGCCGTCCGGGCACGGTGACGAAGGGGGCGCTTCTCCAGCTCAATCGGGTTGGGGATGTCTAAAAGCCGGGGCAGTGGGTACGGGCACACTCACTGCCCCGGTCGCTTTTTAAGCCGCAGAGCCCCAGAGTGCCTGATAAAGCAGCGCGCCGAGCACCCCGCCGATGACCGGCCCCACGACGGGAATCCAGGCGTAATTCCAGTCGGAATGGCCTTTGCCCGGGATGGGCAGGAGGGAATGCGCCAGGCGCGGTCCGAGATCGCGCGCGGGATTGATGGCGTAGCCCGTGGGGCCGCCGAGGGAGAGGCCGATCGACCAGACCAGCACGCCGACCAGCACCGGGGCGAAGCCTTTGTCGAAACCGCTGCCGGGGACGAGATTTTCCGGCGAAAGGATGGCCAGCACGCCGATCACCAGCACCATGGTGCCAATGATCTCGGTGATCAGATTGGCCACAGGCTGGCGCAGCGCCGGGCCGGTGGCAAACACCCCGAGTTTCGCCCCGGCGTCCTTGGTTTCCCGCCAGTGCGGCAGGTAGGCCAGCCACACCAGCACGGCGCCGAGAAAGGCCCCCGCCATCTGCGCGGCCAGATAACCCGGCACCAGGGCGGCGTCGAAACGGCCGATGGCGAGCATACCGAGCGTGACCGCCGGATTCAGGTGGGCACCGCTGACGGCGCTCGAACAGTACACCCCAATGGTGACCGCCATGGCCCAGCCGGTGGTGATGACGATCCAGCCGCTGTTGTGGCCCTTGGTTTTGCCCAACACCACATTGGCCACCACGCCGTCTCCGAGCAGTACCAGCAACATTGTTCCAATCAATTCGGCCAAGTAGGGAGTCATAAGCGCAGCGGGGTTGGTTGAATTTCCGCGAAGCTAGCGGCTGACCCGCCAACGGGTCAAGACAAACTCGTGACGTGGAGTCATCCCGGTTGTTTTCCCCTGAAAGCTGCCTACCCTGTCCGGCATGCACGCCGAAGTAGCCGAACGCTTGAACAAACACCTCGTCACCAAAGGGCTGCGCCGCACCCGGCAGCGCGAGGTGATTGTGGAGACGGTGTTCGCCTCGGACGAGCATTTTAACGCCGAGGAGCTGCTCGACCGGGTTCGCGGCGTGGACCGCACCGTGTCCCGCGCCACGGTGTATCGCACCCTGGCCCTGATGGTGGAGTGCGGGCTGCTGCGCCACGTGGATCTCGGCCGCGACCAGACCTACTACGATCCCAACTTCCTCGACAAACCCCAGCACAATCACCTCATTTGCGTGGACTGCGACCGCGTCGTCGAGTTCGAGGACGAGCACATCACCCTGATTAACGACTGCATCACCCGCCGCCTCGGATTCCGGCCGCAGATGCAGAGCATGCGCATCGAAGCGCAGTGCGACGAGCTGGCCCGCAGCGGCCATTGCCGCTACAAAGAGGAACGCGAGCAGCGCTGATCCTTCGAGCCCGTCTCCCATGTCCCGTTTCACCGTCACTGCCGACTATCAGGTCATCGATCGCGCCCCACTGAACCTGGAGGTGGATGACATGGTGCGGCTCGGGCCGGCCGATGCCGACTGGCCGGGCTGGATCTGGGTCACCGCCGTCAATGGACGCGGCAGCTACGTGCCTGAGGACCATCTTGACACCCTCCCCGACGGCACCGCGCGCGTGCGCACCGCCTTCCAAGCGCATGACCTGAGCGTCCGGCGCGGCGACGGCGTGGAGTCCCTGCGCGAAGTCCGGGGCTGGCACTGGTGCCGGGACCATGCAGGGGTCGAAGGCTGGCTGCCCGCCTATCTCTTGCGCGCGGCGGCTATTTGAGGCTGGCAAGCCACCCCTGGCACGCTTAGAGTGCAGGCTGTCCCGAATCTGCGCCATGCCCTCCTCACCGGAACCCGCTTCCCCGCCGTCCGCCGTTCTACACGCTGACCGCCTGTCTCAAGGCGGCTTTCTGCTGCTGCCCAGCGAGCTGGCCTTGCCGGAGTTGAAACGCCTCGAAGCGCTGCTGCAGGGGAGGCAGGTGACCTTTCTCATTCGACACGGAGCCGCGCTGCCAGACGGTGTGCAGGAGCACCTCGACCGCGGACAACGCGACGTCATTGCCTTCGCCGTCGAAAAGCCGGATCCCGCCGCCCTTTCCACCAGCCTGAAGGAGCTGGTCATCATCAACCAAGTGGTCGTTTACGTTCCAGCCAAAGCGGCACGGCTGCAGGCGCCGCTGACCACGGTTCCGGGCGATGCCTTGCAACGCCTGCTGGAGACCGGCGTGGCGGTGCTGCCGCTCTTTGTGCATCACCCCGGCGATGTTCGCCTCGGCATCGAAGGCGGCTCGTCAAACCAACAGTCGATCCTGGCCTTTGGCTCTCTCTTGGACGCCGGACAGGCCACGCCCGCCGCCTATCTCGAAAACCTTTCCCTGCTCGCCGCCGAGGCCTTTGCCACCGAAGGCTACCTCGACATCAGCCTGCCCTACGCGCTGATCCGCGGCTTCAAAAAGCACGGCAGCCGTTGCCGCGTCGTCGACGGCAAGGACGAGAAGGTCCTCGGCTTCGACAAGGTCTTCGCCGCCGCCATCGCGCTCAGCCGCCTCCTGATCAAGGAAACGCAAAAAAGCCGCATCGGCATCGTGCTGCCGCCCGGTCTTGGCGGCCTGATCGCCAACGTCGCGGTGTTGCTCGCGGGCAAGACGCCGGTGAACTTCAACTTCACCGCCTCCCATGAAGCCGTCACCTCCGCCATGCGCCAATCCGGGGTGGATCGCTTCATCACCGCCGACATTTTCGTGCGCAAGATGCAGGCCTTTCCCTGGCCGCCTTCGCGCCAGCAGGTCCTGCTCGAACGCCTGCTGCCCGGCCTCAAAAGCAGCATCGCCAAGTGGCTCATCCTTGCCAAGCTGCTGCCCGCGCCCCTGCTGGCCAGCCTGCTCGGCGTGAACAAAAAAGGCGGCGACCGCGAGGCCGTGCTGCTGTTCACCAGCGGCAGCGCCGGCGAGCCCAAGGGCGTCGTGCTCACCCACCGCAATGTCATCGCCAACGTCGCCCAGTTTGGCAGCCGGCTCGACCTGCATGAAAAGGACGCTGTGCTTGGCTGCTTGCCGCTCTTCCACAGCTTCGGCTGCACCGTGACACTCTGGTATCCGGTCATCGCCGGCATCCAGCTCGTCACCTACCCTTCGCCGCTGGAGACCAAGCGGCTCGCCGAACTCATCGACAAATACCGCGTCTCCCTGCTCGTCGCCACGCCCACCTTCCTGCGCGGTTACCTGCGCGGGGTGAACCGGGAGCAGCTCGGCTCGCTCAAACTCGTCGTCACCGGCGCGGAAAAATTGCCACCTTCCGTTGCCACCGCGTTCGAGGAGAAGTTTGGCAAAAAGGTGCTGGAAGGCTACGGCCTCACCGAGACCTCGCCCGCCACCAACGTCAATCTCCCTGACCCCGAGCCGCTGACTGCGGAAGGCTCAAGCTGGCTGCCAGCCCACCGCCCCGGCTCCGTCGGCCAGCTTCTGCCCGGGCTCGCCGTTCGCCTCACCAATCCGCAAACCGGCGAGCCCTGCCCGATCGACCAGTCCGGCATCATCTGGTTCAAAGGCCCCAACATTTTCCCCGGCTACCTCGACGACCCCAAACGCACGGCGGACGTGCTTGATGAGGAGGGCTGGTTCCGCACCGGCGATGTCGGCCGCGTCGATGGCGACGGCTTCCTTTACATCGAAGGCCGCCTGTCCCGCTTCAGCAAGATCGGCGGCGAGATGATCCCGCACGAGACCGTGGAGGAGGCCATCAACAAAGCGCTCGGCCTGGAAAACGAAGACACCCGCCGCATCACCGTCGTCGGCATTCCTGACGCCGATCGCGGCGAGGCGCTGGTCCTCCTCTCCACCCTGCCGGGCGGCTCAGAGCAGCAGGATCTGATCGACCTGCGCTACCGCCTTCTCGAAGCCGGTGTGCCAGCGCTTTGGATTCCCAAGGTGCTCAAGCGCGTGCCTGAAATCCCGCTGCTCGCCTCCGGCAAACTCGACGTGCAGAACTGCGTCAAGTTTGCCGAGGGCAACGCTTGAGAGCAGCTTCTCAACTCACCGCCTCGACGCAGCGGCCGCACAAGGTCGCATGCGCGGCGTGAGTTCCCACATCCGGCAGGTGGCGCCAGCAGCGCTCGCACTTGGCGTGGCCGCAAACACTGACCGTGGCCGCGAGCTCGGAGCCTCGCTTCAGATGAAGGTCGCTGAGAATGAAGAACTCCTGCAGCGTGGGCAGATCGCTAAAGACTTGGTGACTGAAACCCGATTCCGGCAGAGTGAGATGCACGGTGGCCTCGAGATTGGACCCAATCTGCTTGGCCTGGCGCGCAGACTCGATGGCCTGCTGAATAACGGCACGGGCCTTGAGCAGGTCCTCGACGGCGGCCGTGGCTTCTGTGCCGGCAAAGGCGGGATTCGGCTGCGGGAACGGCTGCAAATGCACACTCTCACGGTGTCCGAGATGCTCCCAGGTTTCGTCCGCGGTAAAGGCGAGGATCGGGGCGAGCAGTTGCACCAGCGTCTCGGCGATCTCGCGAATGGCCGCCTGGGTGGCACGCCGGCGCGGGCTGTCGGCAGCGTCGCAGTACATGCGGTCCTTGGTGATGTCGATGTAGAGCGCGCTGAGGTCGGTGGTGATGAAGCTGTTGATCACCGTGAAGACCTTGCGGAAGTCGTAAGCAGCAAAGGCTTCGACACACTCCTTGGTGACTTGGTGCAGGCGCTCCAAAATCCAGCGGTCGATGAGGGTGCATTGTGGCGCAACCATCTTGGTTGCGCTCTCTGTTTCAGGCAAGCTTGCAGCTTGCCTCACTTTCTCGTCGTGCAGGTTGCCGAGCAGGACGCGGAAGGTGTTGCGGATGCGGCGATAGGACTCGCTGGTCTGCTGGAACAACTCCTCGCTGAACGGCACCTCGTTTTGATAGTCCACACTGCTGACCCACAGGCGCACCATGTCGCCGCCATACTTGTTGTAGTAGTGATCGGCGGTCATGGGCTTGGCATTTTTGTCCGTGCCCTGGGCGGATTTGCTGATCTTGTTGCCGCTGGTATCGACGACGAAGCCGTGGGTGATGACCGTTTTATAGGGCGCGGCATCGCGCACGGCAACGCTGACCATGAGGCTGCTCTGGAACCAGCCGCGATGCTGATCGGTGGCCTCGATGTAAACATCCGCCGGACAATGCAACTCGGGATGGCGGTCTAAAACGGCGATGCTGGAGCAGCCGGAGTCGATCCACACATCGAGCGTGTCCTTGCAGCGCACGCTGCCCTCCGGCAGACCCACCAAGTCCGCCCAGAAGACGTCGTCTTTTTCAAACCAGAGGTTGGTGCCGTGCGTCTCCACCGCAGCGGCCACCTTGGCGATGACCTCCGGCTCCATGATGACGGTGCCGTCGGCCTGGTAAAACACCGGCAGCGGCACGCCCCAGGTGCGCTGGCGGCTGATGCACCAGTCCGGGCGGCTTTCGACGGTGCCATGGATGCGATTGCGACCCCACGCAGGCAGCCAGTTCACCTGATCGATCTGATCGAGAGCCTGCTGACGAATCGCATCGATCTTGATGAAGAACTGCTCCACTGCACGGAAGATGATCGGTGTCTTCGAGCGCCAGCAGTGCGGGTATTGGTGCACGTATTTTTCGTGGCCAAGCAGCGCGCCCTTCTCCTCCAACAACGCGATGATGCCGTCGTTGGATTTGAAAACGTGCTGACCGACAAACTCCGGCAGACCGCACTCGGCGGTGAAGAGACCGGCGTCATCGACGGGCGAGAGGATTTCCAACCCGTGCTCGCGTCCGGCGATGTAGTCGTCCTGACCGTGGCCCGGAGCGATGTGCACCGCGCCGGTGCCGGTGTCGTCGGTGACGAAGAGGGTGTTGATGATCTTGGACGCGCGCGGGAGG